>DCEE01000030.1 GCA_002316795.1 Synergistaceae bacterium UBA1037 | reverse complement strand
AAAAGAAAGGATGAGGGTATCCCGCCCCTCATTCTTTATATGTTCCCAAAGCCGATCATATTTGCTGATTCAGATCACCTTCTCAAATTATTTGACGACTACAGGCTTTATCCCCCTTGGACCTTTAGAGATAAGCACTGCGGCTGCGGCGAGGACAGCCGGAAGAGACAATTCATGGGGAAATGCGACGTATCTCGACTCCCATATGGGCTTGTATTTTTCCTTGTATTCCCTTAGCCCCTGGAAGTTATAAAATACATTTCCGTACTCATATAACATTTCAGCGGTCCTGCCCCAAAGCGACCCGTGAGGACCTCCTCTCAGACCGGAAAGCGGAGCCATCCCAAGGTCGAAATAAGCGTATCCATCTTCTTTTGCCCACAAAATCAGACTCAGAAAGAGGAATTCCATCGTGTCCAAGGGAGCATTGTCCATATATCTCATCATGTCGGGCGAGACCTCATTTTTGTCTGCACTTGTCCAAAAATTTGCAAATGCCTGAATTTCCCCGTTGCGCTCAACCACTGCGATCTTAAAATTGCAAATGTACTCTTCGCTGAAAAAACCCAGGGAAAATCCCTTTTCATGTCCCTGCTTAGATTTGAGCCACTCTTCCGATATTTCCTTGAGCCTGGGAAGAACCGAGACTTTCTCCTCCTCAGAGAGGATACGGAATACTGATCCGTCCTTGGCCAGCTTTTTCAATGTATGCCTCTGTCCGTGCCATTCTGATCCCTTTTCAAAGGAGAGATCCGCAAGGGGCACCTTGGCGTTTTCTCCTATCTTTATCAGTGCTAGTCCCTGTTCTATGTAAAGTGGGAGATTCCTCTCGCTAACTTCGTAATAAACTGTTTTTCTTCCGTTTACCTCAGCCTTCTCCCTAAATGACCATGCCAGGTCGGAGAATTCTTCCCGGTCTCCCAGGGGATCTCCCATCACGAACCAGTACGGACCTTCTTCAGCAAAGAATATCATCGACCTTCCGGTCGGACTGAAGAAGAATGATTTGTCGCCTGTCAATGCAAGGAATGCGGATGCGTCGGGGGACGATATTGTAATATTAAACGCCTTTTCAATATCAATTCCGGTAGGAACCATTGGAATGTCAGGTTTCACCCTGAATAGTTTTAACAAAGGAAGAATTAGTGCCGCGGCAGAAAGCGTCACAGTTGCCCTCAAAAACCAGGGTGCCCTTCCGGAAAGAGCGAACTGAAGTATGCTGAGGCTTGAGTATTCCGAGTGTCTAAAGGAAAAATAGCCAAGCCATGCCGAAGAGGCCAGTACAACTGCCACGGGCAACAGCCTGTCAAATGATATTCCGGCTGAAAGAAGCCTGGAATCCCTGTCAAACTTTTTTCGCCCCGCGATGAGAGGCAGCATGATGATCACAAGTATCATAGCTTCTTCATAGTCCAGGCCTTTTAACAGAGAGAGGCCGATGCCCGCAGCCATCAGAGCAATTGTGAGCTGCCATGCGATGCGAAGCCTTCTCCTTATGCCCTGCGCGAGAAATAGGAGCAGAAATCCTGCCAGGCTGCTCAGGAAGTGTGATATCTCGATAATGTCCATCGGCACCAATTTATTCATCAGTGCAAGGCGATGTGCCAACCCAGGTGTTGATCCTGAAAAGAGCAGGACTGCTCCGGAGGCGAACACACCAACAGACAATATTGGAGGGTAGATCGCAATAAATCCTTTCCCAAAACTCAAAGCAGCACTTTTTACTTCCCTGCCTGCGGGATATAATTGCCGTCCCCCCATCAAAAGGGCTGAAAGGCAGAGAGGGAAAAGGTAATAGACTACTCTGTAGAGCAGAAGCGCACCTATCATCTCTGTCCCGGAGTACCACGGAGAAAGGGTCACCATAAGCGTAGAGTCCAGGACTCCAAGCCCGCCTGGAACCTGGCTCATCCCGCCAAGAAGCACTGAAATTACGTAGCATCCGGTGTAGTGGAAAATCGAGATGTCGCTGCCCGGGAGGAGTGAGAAGAGGACCATCGATGCACAAAAATAGTCGGCTCCGGATATCATGATCTGTGCTATGAAATATTTAAGAGGAGGCAGGGATATGTCTTCTCCCTTTACTTTTATGCTTTTCCCGGACCAGCTGAGCAACGCCGCAAAAAACACAAATAACAGGAGCAGGAATCCCGGGATCTTTCCCCATTCTTTCAGCAGCGGTATCCGGGCGATCGTGCCTGCAGGTTCGGAAAGTAAAAGTAGACCAAGTATCCCCGCAGATCCGAGACCAATCGTCAGATCACAGAAACCAAGGACTTTTGCAGTTTCCGAAACACTCAGCCCGTAAGCGCTGTATATGCCGTATCTCGCGGAACCCCCGGTCAGCACGGACATTCCCAGATTGAACGAAATGGCGTTGCTGACAAATGAGGCAAAGCCAATCTTTGCCCAGTGGAGTTTTTTCCCTATATATTTCAGTGCTAGGCCGTCATTGAGGGTTAGTATTGCATAGTTAACTGCGGTAAATAATAAGGCAAGCAGGAGCCTCCAGTAAGGGATATCAGCGATGGCTCCCCTTATCTCCGCAAAGCTGTACTGCGATATTTCCTTGTGAAGAAAATATACTGCAAAAGCTGTTATGGCAAGACCTATCAACTGCACGGCCCTTTTTTTGACAGGCAGATCCAAATCAAATCCTCCTTTGCGTTAAAAACAACAGTATCCGCACCTGCTGAATTGGCCACCTAAAATTTTTTAGGATCTCATACTTATATATTTTATCTTAATGATTTTTCACGTAAATATAGATCTGAATAAAAGAGTTCATGTCAGTGTGCGGCAGGGATGGGGCGGCGGAGCTTACCCCAAAAACAGCGAGTTCTTTTTAAAAATTTGCCCCGGTTCGGAAAGATATCGGTTGTTTTATGACAACAGGAGTATAATTCAGTGATGATAGGACCGTAAAAAAATCCGCAGCCATTCTTGACAACACAACTTTTAATTCTTGTTTACATAATAATTAATTTTAAAATTAATATATTATCAATTCAGCAAACTTATAACATCTATCTTTAATTATTACTTTAATAACTTTTATTAAGGGGCATTAACTATTTAAAGTTTATTGAGCAACTTTTAACTCCGATCCATAGAATATCATTACGAAGGAGGCATATTGCGCCAGGTAAAGATAACATATGATCAATATTAGGTAATTGGCGGCAGTCCGGCTGAGGAACGTCTCTTTTTATCCTGCATGCATCTGCAGGAGATATTTAATTGGAGGGATCAAGATGTTTTTTAAAAAAGACAGCGGGCTTAAAAGCGGCAACGAACTGACAAAAATGCGCACTCCACATACTTATGCGATCATCTTTTTTGTAGTGCTTTTCTGCTGGATGCTGACATTCATAGTTCCGGCAGGAAGGTTCACCGTCCATGACATCCAGTACAAGGGAGCCGCCGGGGAGACAAAGACACGCACGGTCCTGATGCCGGAGACTTTCAGGTACAGCTACAACCTTAACACTGAAAATCTCTCGGTAGAACTGAAAAAGCTTGCAGAGAATGCAGATGCCGCAAAAGAGGCCGGCATCGATCAGGCAGCGCTTCAGGAGTTTGTCGCAACCGATCCTGCAAAATGGAGCCAGTCTGACCTGAGTGATCTTGGCCTTAACGACGACGCACTCTACAAACTTTATGGAACTTCTATTTATGACACAAGCAAAAAGCTCCACAAGACTGCAAAAATTTGGGGCACGGATGATTTTTACGGATTCGGATTCCTTAACTACATATTTGAAGGACTTGTCACCGGAAGCAAGTATGGATCGGCTGTCGGGATCGTCGCGCTTATCCTTGTGGTTGGCGGTGCTTTCGGCATCATTATGAAGACCGGGGCTGTAGAGTCCGGAATTTATGCTTTCATCAGAAAGACAAAGGGCCTTGAGAGGCTGGCCCTGCCTCTTCTTTTCTTCCTTTTCTCGCTCGGCGGAGCTACATTCGGCATGTCAGAGGAAGTTATTCCATTCGCCATGATCATGGTCCCCTTTGTCATAGCACTTGGCTATGACTCCATCGTAGCTGTAACTGTGACGTTTGTGGCATCGCAGGTAGGAAATGCCGTTTCCTGGATGAGCCCCTTCAGCGTGGCGATCGCGCAGGGTATCGCTGACATACCTGTACTATCCGGAGCAAAGTTCAGGCTCATACTCTGGTGCATAGTGACGGCGCTTTCCGCAGGCTACATGATGCTATATGCGGAGAAAATAAGGAAGGACCCAAAACTCTCCGTCGTTTACAATTCTGACAGTTATTTCAGAGACAAGATAGAAAAGACGACGGAAGAGGAGATGCGCTTCACTCTGGGGCACAAGCTCATTCTCCTTGAAATGCTTGCAGTGCTGATTTGGATAATCTGGGGGGTCACTCAAAAGGAATACTACATCCCCGAGATAGCTTCTCAGTTCTTCGTGATGGGACTTGCAGCAGGCGTAACCGCAGTAATCTTCAAACTTAACAACATGGGAATAAATGAAATGGCATCAGCCTTCCAGGGCGGGGTGGCCGACCTTGCGGGAACCGCGGTGGTCGTAGGAATGGCAAAAGGCATACTCCTCGTCCTCGGTGGTGCAGATGCGACTGTGGCCTCAGCTCTGAACACCATACTCTACAGCATAGGAAATCTCCTAAAAGGAGTCCCTGCTTTCGTTACAGCCTGGTGCATGTACATCTTCCAGAGCCTTTTCAACCTCGTGGTCACATCAAACTCGGGACAGGCAGCGCTTACAATGCCGATCATGGCGCCGCTTTCGGATGTCGTGGGTGTCTCAAGACAGATAGCGGTACTTGCCTATCAGATGGGAGCAGGATTTGTCGACGCTTTTACTCCTGTATCCGCAAGCCTTATCGGTGTTCTCGGAGTCGCGCGCATAGACTGGTCGACCTGGGCAAAATTCCAGATCAAGATGCAGGGATTCTTCTTCCTTATGGGTACAGTGGCGATAATCATCGCAATTGCCATCAATTTCCAATGATCGGAATATGTAAAGGATCTCGGGGGTGAGTGTCGAAATGATCACGATAATCAGAAACGCAGAAGTTTACGCCCCGGAGTATCTGGGCAAAAAGGACGTTCTGCTGCTCGGAAGCAAGATAGCGGCAGTCGATGAACACGTCTCATTCAACATCAATGGCCCGGTGGAAGTTTCAGAGATAGATGCCGGAGGGAAAGCGCTTATCCCGGGATTCATAGATTCGCACTCCCATATTCAGGGAGGCGGCGGAGAGGGCGGTTTTTCTACCAGGACACCTGAAGCAGTCCTCACCGATTTCACAACAGCGGGCGTAACGACCGTAGTCGGCTGCCTCGGAACTGACGGAACAGCAAGGGACATGGTCTCCCTGCTTGCAAAGGCAAGAGGGCTGGAAGAGGAAGGCATCACAACATACATATACACCGGCTCATACAGGATCCCTGTAAAAACCATAACCGG
>DCEE01000041.1:15538-27660 GCA_002316795.1 Synergistaceae bacterium UBA1037 | reverse complement strand
GACTGGTGCATGAGATCGGGAGAGGATCCCGACAAGATTTGCGAGGACGTATCGTGCGATGAGTGCGGGAACATGCACGAACAGGATCTCTCCCGCCTTCCCGTCTTACCCCTGCAGGTAGTCGCAAGCGGCATAGACAGCGCCTGGCATTCCATATCGATGGGTTATTTCAGCATGATATCAAGGGCTAGGGAAAGGGCCTGGATAACGACCCCATATCTTGTCCCCGGTCCGATCCTGATGAACGCGATGATGACGGCATCCCTTGCAGGAGTGGACGTAAGGGTGATGATGCCGGCAATAAAAGACCACTTCCTTGTCTTTTGGGGAAGCCGCGGCAACATTGAGCCGCTGCTGAGGGCCGGAGTAAGGGTATTCCGCTACAGAAAAGGATTCATCCACACAAAGACCCTCCTTGCTGATGACGACATATCCTCGGTGGGCACATGCAACATGGATGTAAGAAGCCTCGAGATCAACTTCGAAAACCAGCTCTTCATATATGACAAGGGGCTCAACGGGGAATTTGCACAACACTTCCTTGCCGATATCGAGGATTCTGAGGAACTGCATCTGAGCGAGTGGGAAAAAAGACCGATATGGCAGAAGATACTTGAGTCCTTCGGAAGATTGTATTCGGCGCAGATATAATGAACGACAGGGCATACGAGAAAAGATTTTCGGAACATCCGATACTTTGGGTGATATCCGGCGCGGCAGTGATCTTCATGCACATCTTCATTTACGCGAGGATCGCTGCGGCTGCGGGCGGAAAAATGATCAGTCTGGCGTGGCTGATATGGAGCATCCTGATGATGCTCGTCCTCTACGTTTCGAGAAGGACTGAGAGGATCAGTTCAGACGAAGGAAGAAAATGGACCGACAGGGTCGGCGGAGTCTGGATGTTCTTCGTTCTCATAACATTTCTCTCGTTTTTGCTTATCGACCTGATACAATACTTCACCTCATTCAAATTATCGGGGGCGTCTGAACTCTCCGCAGCTTTCGTCATGGGACTGGCTGTGACGGGAATGGGCATAAAGCAGGCCAACACAGTACAGAAAACTATGATCAGAGTGCCGACCTCCAAACTTCCCGAGGGCTGTAAAAGGCTCAGGATAGTACAGCTGACTGACCTCCACCTTGGCCCCTTCGTCGGTCTGCCCCTGCTCGCCCAGATACTGCGGAAGGTAAGGGAGGCGGACCCTGACATCGTAGTAGTGACCGGAGATCTGGCCGACGGAAAACTTGCCGGCCGGAGGCGTGAGATATCGATGCTGAAACGTATAAAGCCCAGATTCGGAATGTATGCCGTTCCAGGCAACCATGACTATTATGACGATATCGACGAAGCCGTCTTCTTCATGGAATCCGCGGGAATGAAGGTCCTGAGGACCGAGGCTGCCGAAACGGGCGGGATCATAATAGCAGGCGCAGATGACAGGGATCATCTTGTAAAGGGACAGTGGAACCTCTCACGCTCTGAGACCCTTGTTCTATCTTACGAGAGGGAGCAGAGGGATAAATTCCTTCTTCTGCTGAGGCACCGCCCCATTGTGGAAAAGGGTACCGAGGGGCACTTCGACCTTCAGCTCTCAGGGCATACCCACGGAGGACAGCTTTTTCCCCTGATCTCTTCCAGGCACAGGATCGCAGGATATACCAGAGGTCTGAAAAAACTCAAATGCGGAGGGTGTCTTTACGTAAGCAACGGTGCGGGATTCGTCGGTCCTCCCGTCAGGCTGTTTGCACCGCCTGAGATAGCAGTTATAGATCTGGTGAGATCAGATGAAGGATAATATGGGGCGCGATACTGAACTCTTCGGAAGGCTGGACGCCTTTCTTCCCGACGATTTCGAAGGTCCGGTGATCCCTTCCGGATCCCGACTTCCCAATGAGGTCGATGTTTTGGGACTTCCCGAAGGAAAATGGACGGCCAGGGGAGTATACAGGATGGAACGCGTGATCCCATACGGAAGGCAGTACGGGCACAGGGCCCTTACAGATACCTCGCCATCAGGCGAACTCCTGTCCTTCTGGGGAGGAAAGAAGCGGTCGGTCTACCTTGACCTTGAAACCACGGGCCTTTCCGGGACCAGAGGTGCCTACGCCTTTCTGGTGGGGCTCGGCTTCAACGGAGAGGGATCCTTCCGGGTGGTCCAGCTCTTTATGGCGGGACCGGCATGGGAGAGGAACTGGCTCAGAGCACTTGAGTCGGAGCTCCCCGAGAATGATTACGGACTGGTGACTTTCAACGGCAGGTCCTTCGACCTACCCATCCTCAGGATCAGGCACAGGCTCGCAAAGTCCGCTCCCTGCTGGGAAGGCAGACCTCACATGGACCTGCTCATGCTTGCGAGGCACTTTTACAGAGGCAGGCTTCCTTCCTGCTCACTTTCAACGGTCGAGCAGAGGATCCTCGGCGTTCACAGAAGCGGCGAAGATGTGCCCGGAAGGGAGATACCGCGGATATATACCAACTTCCTTGCAAGCTCGGATGCCTCGCCCCTTAGAGGTGTCTTTTACCATAACGCGCTTGATGTGATATCCATGGCTGCCCTTCAGGTACACATCGGCTTCCTTGCCGAGATGAGGGGGACGACCGGAAACGATATGATAAGATGCGGCGACCTCTGGGAAGAGGCGGGGATGCTCGAGATCTCAAAGAAAGCATGGACCAGGGCCCTTGATTTCAGGGACTCTGAAAGCGAGGCAAACTCAAGGCTTGCCCGGTTCCAGGAATTGGAGGAAGAGTGACCGGAACAGGATCCGAGCTGCCCCACCCAAATAAGTGCTGTTATAATAGTTTCCACCCTTATCGGATCAAATTCTGGCAAAGATGCCAAAGAAAGCAAAGGACGGGATAGATGATGTGGAAAGGCCGATTTTCTCAGGACACGGACGAAGCAGTCCAGAAATTTACGCAGTCACTCGATCTGGACTGGATCATGGCCCTTGCGGACATAAGGGGAAGCATTGCTCATGTCCGTATGCTCGGCCACGTGGGACTGCTTTCTTATGAAGAGGCATCGATCATAGAAAAAAACCTCTCCCTGATAGCAGATGAGATCAAAAGTGGGGAATTCATCCCCAAAGTATCTCTTGAAGATGTGCATATGAACGTAGAATCAAGGCTGACAGAGCTTTGTGGTGCAACAGGCGCCAAGCTTCACATGGGACGCAGCCGGAATGATCAGTCCAATACAACTGTCAGGCTCTATCTGCGCAAGGAACTTCTCAACATATGGGACGGTCTCAAAGAGCTCATATCGGTACTTCTGAAAAAAGCCGGGGAACAGACTGAAACGGTCGTCCCCGGATACACTCACCTCCAGCAGGCTCAGCCGATCTCAATGGGACAGTTCTGGATGGCGCATGCCCACGCCTTCATGAGGGATGCAAAACGACTTTTCGACGCCTATGATTCGGTGGATGAGTCCCCGCTCGGCTGCGGGGCGCTGGCGGGATCGACCCTCCCCCTTGACAGGGAGTTCACCTGCAGGGACCTTGGCTTCTCCTCGGTATCGGGAAACAGCATGGACACCGTGGCCCACCGCGATCATTTTATGGATGTACTGTACTTCGCGGCCGTCTTCGGGGGCCATGTGAGCAGGCTTTCGGAAGACCTGGTCATATATTTCTCTTCCGAGTTCGGCTGGGTGAAGCTTCCTGACTCCTTCTGCACAGGCTCCAGCATAATGCCCCAGAAAAAGAACCCGGATGTCCTTGAGATACTCAGGGGGAAGGCCGGGCAGCTCAACGGCGCGCTGATGGACCTCCTTACCATGACAAAGGGGATACCCCTTACATACAACCGTGACCTTCAGGATGACAAGCGCTCGCTGCTCAGGACGCTGGAATGTCTGCACGGAATATTTTCAGTGCTCCCGTCCCTGATCAGTGAGGTCGAAGTGGACGAGGAGGCGGCAAAGAGGGGGTTCAGCGACGGACTGATCCTTGCAACGGATGTTGCCGAATACCTTGTTCTTCAGGGAGTACCATTCAGGAACGCCCATGAAAAGGTCGGCCGGATAGTGAGATACTGTCTGGACAGCAAAAGGCCTCTGACATCTCTCACCCTGGAAGAGTGGCAGAACCACATCCCTGAAGTCAGGGAAGACCTTCTCCCGCTGCTCTCTCCAAGAAGATCGATGGAGAGGAGAAATACTTTGGGAGGGACCTCCCCGGACCAGGTCAGAAGGCAGATAGAGAATCTCTCGCTCAAGCTTATGATGTTCGACAGGGAGGCAAATGATTTCAGGGACAGGATCCCCGAGGGATACTGATAACACATAAGGGCCGCCGAAAAAGCTGGCGGCCCCTGATTTTTTTATTGCAGCTGAAGGCTAGACTACCGGGACTGTCCAGCCGAACGGATCCGGCCTCTTGCCCCACTGGATACCCGTAAGTTCATCGAAGAGCCTCTTTGTAAGATCTCCTGTCTTGAAATCATTGATAATGAACTTTTTGTTGTCATAGGCAAGCTCGCCTATCGGAGAAATTACCGCAGCCGTTCCGCAGCACCAGCACTCCTCAAGACGGCCGGTGTTTATCGCGTCAAAAAGCTCATCCAGGCTTATCAGGCGTTCTTCTACGGGGATATTCCATGACTTGAGTATCTCTATCAGGGATTTTCTTGTTATACCTGCAAGGACGGAGCCAAGAAGAGCCGGAGTAACGACCTTGCCGTCGATCTTGAACATTACGTTCATCCCGCCGGCTTCCTCGATATATTTCCTCTCCACTCCGTCAAGCCAGAGGACCTGTGAGTATCCCTGAGCCTCAGCCCTCTCTCCGGCGCGCAGCGATGCCGCGTAGTTGCCGCCGCACTTTGCAAAGCCCGTTCCTCCCTTTACGGCCCTTACGTCGTCCTTCTCTATCGCAATGCGGACGGGGTTGATCCCTTCCTTGAAGTACGAGCCGACCGGGCACGTAATTATCGAGAAGATACAGTGGTGCGGTGTGTGGATGCCCAGCTGTTCGTCCGTGCCGAACATGAAGGGCCTTATGTAGAGCGACGTTTCCGGTTCGCTCGGGACCCAGTCCTGATCCACTCTCACGATCTCCTTCAGTGCCTCCATCATCATCTCTTCGTCGATCTGTGGCAGACACATGCGCTCAGCCGATATATTCATCCTTTTGACGTTTTCGATGGGTCTGAAGAGCTGCACCTTTCCTTCGGGGGTACGGTAGGCCTTCATCCCTTCAAATATCTCAGGCGCATAGTGGAGCACTGTCGCAGCCGGAGATATCATAAAAGGGCCGAAAGGAACGATCCTGGGATCGTACCACCCCTTCTTCTTTTCGTAGTCCATGACAAACATGTGATCCGAGAATACAGTCCCAAATCCTATCTTGCTGACGTCACATTTCGGTTTTGGTGCGGAAGTTTTTTCGATCCTTATCTTCTCCATGTCATCATCTCTTTGTCGGAAAAATTTTATAACTGTTCAATAAGGAAGAATGAAAATTATCTCATGTAAATATTATATAAGAACTTTGTCACCAAGTCTATTGAGGCCGGTCACTGGAGTAATATATGCCATTAGTCTATAATTGTACATCAGGCCACATTAATGGGGGTGTCCATATGGCTTTCGTGCCGGAACACATATTCAGGGAATATGACATAAGGGGTATCGCGGATACCGAGCTTACGGATGAATTCGTTATGTCCGTTGGTTATGCGTTCGGGACATGGCTCTTGGCCAGGGGCGTCAGAAAAGCGACCCTGGGCGGCGATGTCCGTCTTTCGACGACAAGGATCAAGGCTGCCGCTGCCGCTGGGATGATGAAGGCCGGGATAAGCGTTACGGACATCGGCTTGGTTTCGACTCCGACGTTCTACTGGAGCATGTATCACCTCGGTGCTGACGGCGGCCTCATGGTGACGGGAAGCCACAACCCGAAAGAATTCAATGGCCTGAAGGTCGCATACGACAAGGCTACCCTCTGGGGCGACGACATCCGGGAGATCATGAGGATAATAAAAGAGGACCGCATGGTAACTGCCGATGACCCCGGATCACTTCGCTTTGCCGGGATCAACGAAGAGTATCTGGACATGCTTGTCTCGAAGATAAAACTGGGGCCGCGCAAACCCAAGATAGTCTGTGACTCTGGCAACGGCACGGCAGGGATATATGCCCCCGAATTCCTGCGGAGGATAGGCTGTGATGTTGCCGAACTCTACAGCGAACCAGACGGAACGTTCCCCAATCACCATCCTGATCCCACTAAGAGAGAAAACCTTCCCAAACTCATTGAGACTGTCCTTGCGGAAGGAGCCGATCTCGGTGTAGGTTTTGACGGTGACTCGGACCGTATAGGCGTGGTAGACGACAGGGGTGAGATCATTTGGGGCGACAGGCTGATGGCCCTCTTCTGGCAGGAGATCCTGCCGAAAAACCCGGGTGCTGTAGCAATTTGCGAGGTCAAAAGCTCAATGGCGCTTCCAGAAGAAGTGATCAGGCTCGGCGGGAGGCCGATCTGGTGGAATTCCGGCCACTCTCTTGTAAAGGCGAAGATGAGGGAGGAAAAGGCCCTCTTTTCAGGAGAAGTCTCCGGCCATATGTTCTTTGCGGACGAGTACTACGGGTACGACGACGCCTTCTATGCCACAGGCCGGCTCTGCAGGATCCTCTCCCACAGCGATAAGAAATTGTCGGAGCTCATGTCTGTGATCCCGGTATATCCTTCAACTACAGAGACAAGGTATGACTGCTCCGACGACAAAAAATTCGGGGTCGTGGAAAGGGTGAAGCAAAGGGCGCTTTCCGAAGGCCTGGAGACCATAACCGTGGATGGGGTCAGGATAGTATATAACGACGGCTGGGGACTGGTGAGAGTCTCCAATACTCAGCCTGTGCTTGTCGCGAGGTGCGAGGGGCGCACTGAAGATGTGCTGGCGAAGATATGTGCAGACATGAAGAAAAGGCTGACCGAGGCAGGCAGCCCCCCGTTTGAATGGGAGTACTGAGATACTGACTATAGAGTGCAATGGAAATATATCCACAAAATCACTATGGAGGATGAGTCACATGCAATGTTCAAGAGAGATCGAAGAGATGGTATGCGTTGCAAAGGGGGCAAAACACGGCCCTGCCCCTATTCCCCAGGAAGGAAAGTGGGTAGAGTCGAAGCAGATCTCAGACATCTGCGGCTTCACCCACGGTGTGGGCTGGTGTGCGCCGCAGCAGGGAGCATGCAAGCTGACGCTGAATGTCAAGGAAGGGATCATCCAGGAAGCACTCGTTGAAACTATCGGCTGTTCAGGAATGACCCACTCGGCCGCCATGGCCGCGGAGATACTTCCCGGGAAGACACTTCTTGAGGCCCTCAACACGGATCTTGTCTGCGATGCGATCAACGTTGCATTGCGCGAACTTTTCCTTCAGATTGCGTACGGCAGAAGCCAGAGCGCTTTTTCAGAGGGCGGCCTGCCCCTGGGAGCCGGCCTTGAAGACCTTGGAAAGGGACTTCGCTCCCAGGTCGCGACTATGTACGGAACCCTTCCGAAGGGAGTCAGGTATCTGGAAATGGCTGAGGGCTACATCACGGAACTTGCCCTGGACGAGAACAGCGAGGTCATAGGCTATAAATACGTCCAGCTCGGAAAGATGATGGAAGCCATACGCAAGGGAGTGGATCCGAAAGAGGCGCTGGAAAAGAACACCGGCACCTACGGTCGTTTCGCTGAAGCAGTGAAAGTGATAGATCCGCGTAAAGAGTAAAAAGGGGGAGAGAATAATGGTCACATTTGAAGGCTGTGCTAGGAGAATGGGGCAGATCGGCCCCTTTCTTGAGAAGATAGGGCTCGGTGATCTTGAAGAGGCGAGGACCCTCTGCCTTTCCCGCGGGATAGATGTCGAACATATAGTCAAGGGAGTTCAGGCGATCGCATTTGAGAACGCTGTCTGGGCATATACGCTTGGTGCGGCTGCAGCTTTGAAGGCGGGAGTCCGGACAGCAGCGGAAGCTGCTGAAAAGATCGGTGAGGGCCTTCAGGCTTTCTGTATCCCGGGTTCTGTCGCTGATCAGAGAAAAGTCGGCCTCGGGCACGGAAATCTGGCAGCGATGCTTCTTCGGGAGGAGACGAAGTGCTTCTGCTTCCTAGCCGGACATGAATCGTTCGCGGCAGCAGAGGGAGCGATAGGCATAGCAAGGACTGCCAACAAGGTGAGGAAGGAACCGCTCCGGGTCATACTCAACGGGCTCGGCAAAGACGCGGCATACATAATCTCCCGCATAAACGGCTTTACCCTTGTTGAGACGAAGTATGACTATTATACGGGTGCGCTGAAGATAGTTGAGGAACGCCCCTTCTCCTCAGGTGAAAAATCGAAGGTCCGCTGCTTTGGGGCCGATGATGTGAGCGAAGGCGTGGCAGTGATGATCCACGAGGGCGTTGACGTTTCCATCACTGGAAATTCTACCAACCCGACCAGATTCCAGCACCCCGTTGCGGGTACATACAAAAAATGGACAGTGGAGAACGGGAGGAAATACTTCTCTGTTGCTTCCGGCGGCGGCACCGGCAGGACGCTCCACCCCGACAACATGGCAGCCGGACCGGCCAGCTACGGCATGACCGACACGATGGGCCGCATGCACAGCGATGCGCAGTTCGCCGGCTCCTCTTCCGTCCCGGCGCATGTCGAGATGATGGGCCTGATCGGAATGGGCAACAATCCGATGGTCGGAGCTACTGTAGCGGTCTCAGTTGCAGTAGAGGAGTCCCTTTCGAAATAACACAGACAGATGCCTGAGAGCAGACATTATCGGGGGCCGGCGGTGGATGCCGTTCCCCGATGATTTTTAGGAGCTGATGACTTTGCTGAAAAAAACGGCTTTGATGGTGATCTTTTTACTTTCTCTCTCCGGTGCGGCAGGAGCACGAGAGAGGGAGATCAGGATAGCGATGTGGAAACTCCCGCTGAACCTCCCTGCGATGGCAGCTGCGGATGGCAGGGTCTACGAAAGGTCCTTTGAGGGGGAGTACAAGATCAGGTATATCGATCTTCCCTCAGGGCCCAAACAGGTGCAGGCTATGGCTGCCGGAGAGCTTGACATTGCGGAGGGGCTAGGTGCCGCTGCCGCCCTTGTAGGGATAGCCAACGGGGCAGATATCACGATAATCGGGGCAAACAGCAGATCTCCGGAAGCATTTGCGATCGTGGTCAAAAATCCCAAAATAAGATCGGTATCAGAACTGAAGGGAAAAAAGATCGGCGGATTGAGGGGTTCTGTCGTCCATCAGCTCTTTGTGGAGCTGATGAATAAAGAGGGGATCTCAGAGAAGGATGTCGAGTTTTATTCCATGACCCTCAGGACCGCAGCTTCCTCGCTGATAGCCGGCAGGGTGGATGCAGCTCTCCTTGCGGGCACGGAGATACTGAGGGCTGAAAAAGGAGGCTGCAGGATACTTTCAGACGGAAAGGGACACATTGACGGACTCAGCCTCATCGTTGCAGGCCGGAAGTTCGCGGACGAAAACAGGACTGCGGTAGAAAAATACCTCACGGAACGGGAAAAGATCCGCATAAAGGCAGTTGAGTCTTTGCCGGATAATATGCCGATGCTGAAAAAAGAGACAGGCCTCTCTGAAAAAGAGATAATAAAAATGTTGTCAAAATATGATTACTTTACGGGAATTACTAAAAAAGACGTAGATGAGCTTAAAAAAACTGCAGAGTACTTAAAAAAAGAGAATATTATTAAACATATTCCCAATATAAATGATATTCTCTGGAAAAGTTCGTCTTTATAATTTAAAATCATTTTATATTTTTGAAATTTAGCTTCTCTTTACAAGAGAGAGCATTTTAGTTATACTCAAAACGTTATATCTTGATGCGTAGAAGATATAAGTAATTTGAATAAAATAAGAAAGGAATGATCATATTATGGCAAAACCGAAAAAAGAGGGTTCTCCAAAGAGAGTAAGAAGAAGCCCCGAAGTTCTTATGAAAGAACTTGATGAGAAAATGAAGAAACTTGAGGGCAGGATATACAAAAAGAACAAAGAAGCGGTACATCATATAGGAACAGCGATACTCAAAAAGGCTAAATTTGATTTTTCCAATTTTTCTGATTCTGATCTTGAAGATATTGTGAACATGACCCCAAAAGGAACAGAAATGATTGCTGATATCATCCGTAAGGCTTCGGAATAAAATATACTGTCGTTAAAACATAGGGAGAGCGGACATATGATCATCCGCTCTTTGTTGTTTTTTATCTCTTCATCAGTTCAGATATTTTTCTTCGAATTCACTGAGCGACAAGGGCTTTGAATAGTAATAGCCCTGAACGATGCTGCATCCGAAGCTCTTTACGAAATCGAGCTGTTCTTCGGTCTCTATCCCCTCAAAGACGACCTGCATCGAGTTCTGTTTGAATGCGTTTACCAGCCCTTCGACCAGGTCATGCGAGAGTTTGCCCAAAAGCCCCCTCTGTACGAAATCTCTGTCGAGCTTCAGGACGTCGATCTCAAGCATCTGGAGAAGCGAAAGGGATGAATACCCTGACCCGAAATCGTCGATCGAAAGCCTGAATCCATAGTCTGACAATTCCCTGCCGCGCGACTTCACCAGGTCGATATGCTGCGCCGCGACCGACTCGGTCAATTCGAGCTCGAGCATGTCCGGCGGAACGTCGTGCCGCTGAGACATGATCTTCAGGTATTTTGTGAAGTTGCTTCCAGCTATGTCCAGATATGAAAAGTTGCATGAAAGGGGCAACGGCTTCCTGCCCTCATCCTTCCATTTCCTGAGGGTCCTGCAGACCTCGCCGAACATGTACATGTCTATCTTAGTAATGAAGCCGCTCTTTTCAAAATAGGGTATGAAAAGGTCGGGAAGTACGATCTCTCCATCTGGCTTTATCCACCTCACGAGGGCCTCCGCTCCTACAGGTCTGCCGGTGTAACAGTCGACCTTTGGCTGGAAATAGGGCATGAATTCGCCATTTCTCAGCGCCTCCCTCATTGACGACTCTATCTCTTTTTCCTTGTTGATCCTGCTCAGTATTTTCCTGTCGTAGTAAGCATAAGCTGTCTTGTGCTTCTGTTTGATAGTGTTCTTGGCGAACGTTGCGTTATCCACTGCAGCGTCTACAGAAATTTCGCGGTCCTCAATAAGGTAGACCCCTCCGTTGAATATCAGGCTATAGCCCTTTTCTCCCTTTGAAGTGAGATTCTCCAGTTCGCCGAACAGGATCTTTATCCTTATGTCTATCGATTTGAACTTTTCATAGCTGAGGAGTATGACGAAATGGTCTGCCGTCACCCTTGCGAAAGTCTCCCTTGAGCCCTCGAGCACCTTTTCCAGTGCAGAAGCGACCTTTTTAAGGACTCTGTCGCCCTCTTCGTAGCCGAACGAGCTGTTTATGAACTTGAACTCTACTATGTCGATAAAAAGCATTGCAAAATTGACACCCGGGTTTTCCTTTATGATACCAGGGACTTCCTCTTTAAAACTGTTGTAGTTTTTGAATCCGGTCAGGGAGTCATAGTAGAGCAGCTTTTTAAGGTGCTTCTTGTCAATGGATTTCGAAATTGCGACCATCGTTGTCCCGATGACCAGCAGGATGAGCAGGAGGGTGATCCCCTTTGCCAGCTCCACATGGTGTTCATATATCATGTCAATGAAGGATACCTTGCCCCTGCTGTAGCTGTGTCTGATAATGATCCCGTTTATAGCCTCTTCCGGGATAGAGTTGATAGCCTTGTTTATTATTGATACGAGTATCGGGTCGCATCTTTTGGAGATGCCGAAAGAGACCTCTTCGTTAAGTTCTCCGTAGTTGATCGTGTAGAGGCTGCTGTAGTGGGGAAGGCTGATGAGATAATTTGCAACGTATGAATTTGCGAAGGTAGCCGATACTTTGTTATGTACAAGGGCGTCAAAGCACTCTTCCTGAGATGCGAGATATACGGTATCGTCAAATTTGTGGAAGGACTCTACGACTTCAGAGAGGAAATAGTCCCTCGGAAGGGCGATCTTCTCTTCTATGTTGCCGCTCTTTCTGTTCATCACCATCACTATCGGGGCATTCAGAAACGCCTTTGTCAGCCTGAAGTTGTTTTTCGCCCCCCAGATGAAGCTCCTGTTCACGCCTGT
>DCEE01000041.1:0-15341 GCA_002316795.1 Synergistaceae bacterium UBA1037 | reverse complement strand
AGTCCCGTATACTCTTCTACCAGCTTCAGTATTTCGGAGTTTATCCCGGCCATCTGTTTTGTCTCTTTGTCGTAATACTCAAAGGGCCGCCACATAGGGTCGTAGGATACTGTCAGTACTGGAGACCTTTTTATGAAATCCCTCTCATTTTGGTCAAGGATCGATTCCCATGTGAGGTTATTGACATAGTGTTTTTTGTAAAGATCGTTCCTAAATGAAGGGTCCATTATCAAAATGCTCTGCATTGCGCTGTCGAGTTGCAGAAGAAGTTCTTTATTGCCCTTGGCAACGGCAAAATAAAAGGGTTCTTCCGGAAAGACCTTGATGATCCTGAGATCTGCAGGGATGCTGTTTCCGGAGATCAGAGCACCGTCAACAGAGCCTTTTTTCAGTGCCCCTACCAGTTTCTCCGGTCTTTCAAAACTAATAAGGTCTGCCTTTACCCCGAAATTAGCCAGGTCTCTTTCCAATATCCGGACCTGCCTCGTTGGGGCAGATATTCCGATACGTTTTTTGTTGAAGGATCGGAGGTCGTTTTGAGAGATCCTTTCATCGCTCTTCAGTGAATAAAGAGCTACCCGGCATGAGCCTGATTCCCTTGCAGAATAGTCCAGAAGATCTTTTAGGTCATCCTTGTAGTGGATGTGGCTTATTATGTCAATATTGCCGCTGAGCAGCCTTTTGACTGACTCACTCTCTGTCCCCGGTATGAACTCAAGTTCCCAGTTATGGTACTGTGCGATCTCCTGAAGGAAATCATAGCTGTAACCGTATCCATTGTTTCCGGATGATGTTTGCCCGGATCTCTCGTGCGTGGAGTATCCCACCCGTATCTTCAGCAGCTGATCTTCTGCAGCTCCGGACGCGTTGGCGAAGAGGGCCTGGAAAATAAATACTCCAAGCACTATCAGGAAAAAGCTTTTGACTGCTGCTCCGGTCCTTCCTGACATTGCCACCACACCTTTGATCCATATGGGAAAGTCTTTGTTTTGATTCTATGTCAGCTTAAAAGCGCTATTTTATTATAATGGTTTTGTTGGCATGATAAAAGCTTTCAAATTATGGAATAAAGCCATATTACAAGTGAAGTTTTAAACTTATGGTCTAAGCAAGGGCGATCACTAAATCGTTTACATTCGTGCCGGTTGGACCGGGTTTGAACAATGCTCCCGCCGCTTCCAGGGCGGTGTAAGAGTCGTTGTCCTTAAGCATCTTCATGGGGTCGCAGCCCGCAGCACGGATCTTTTCCCATGTTGAGCCGTCAACTATGCCCCCGGCGGCGTCTGTGGGACCGTCCGTACCGTCTGAACCTGCGGAGAGGATCACTATGCCTTTCTTCCCGGAGATCTGCTCTGCCGCTGCAAGCGCGAGCTCCTGGCTTCTTCCGCCTTTTCCGCCGCCGGTCACCCTTACGGTGGTCTCTCCCCCCCATATCAGACACCTTTTAAAGCCGGGGCCGTACTTAACGAACTCATCAAGCGCATATCTGGCAACATTCCGTCCTGCCTGTTCAGCTTCTCCCTCAAGCCTCTCCGTAACTATGTCAGTCAGGTAGCCGCAGTTTTCTGCAGACCTCTTTCCAGCCCGGCAAAGACCGGCTATGCTGCCTGCCATCTTATATGTGACATTGTTCAGAGATTTTGGGGTTTCTGATCCCGGTGCAGAAAGGATCTCCTCAGGGACCTCCGTCCCGTACTTTTTAAGTACGTACAGCGCATCTTCCGATGTAGAGGGATCCGGCGCCGCAGGTCCGGCGGCTATCATGTCGAGCCTGTCACCCAATACGTCAGAAAGCGTTATCTGGAATATTTCTGTCGGCATGCAGTGGAGCGCGAACCTTCCTCCCTTTACGGATGAGAGGTGTTTCCTTACTGTGTTGAGTTCGCTGATATCAGCTCCCCCGAGGAGCAGTGCCGACGTTATCTCGGTCAGCGACTGAAGCGAGAGCCCGGGAAGAGGCTTTTCGAAGAGGGAAGATCCCCCTCCCGAGACGAGGAAAAGAACCATTCGTCCGGCTTCAAGGCTTCCGGTGATGCCCAGTATCCTTTCGGTCGCCCTGAGCGTTTCACTGTCAGGAAGCGGGTGTCCTGCCTCATATATCTCTATTCCCCGGATGGGCCCGCCGGAATGTCCGTATTTTGTGATTATCGCACCGCCTCTGATCCGTGCCCCGAGTTTTTCCGAAGCGGCCTTTGCCATAGTCCACGAGGCTTTTCCGATGCCAATGAGTATTATGTCGTTGCCGGGGAGGCCCCGGGACAGGGCTTTTTTAACTGCTGCGTCCGGGAGCATTTCGTTGACTGCCTGCAGGAATATATCCGCTGCGTCCCTTCGTTTCTCGGCTTCCGTCATGATCAGGCCCCGCTCTGCTTTTTTACCGCCTAGAGCTTGACGTCTATTATCGCCGTCACTCCAACTCCCTGGACCCGTTTGAACTGTCTGAGCGGGTTCTCAGAGTCGATCGGTATCAACGCCTGCGCCCGGATCCTGTTGAACTCGCCCTCAAGCTGACCGACGGCCTTCACACGGTCGACTGCCGCCTTTGTCACCCCTCCGACCTGCGCGGCGCCTATTCTTGTTCCGTTGCCGATCGATACTATCGGGACAACTTTGGTGTAGCCGTCAAACTTTACGCCCTTGTTGAAGGTCAGTGTGTTGATAAAATCGTTCAGCTGAGGACCTATTGCTTTCACAAGCGCTCCTCCGCCGAATATCAGGGCCCCATCCTTCAGTATGTCGCCGATACTTGCATAGGCGAAGGGCGCAGCCAGGAACATGGAACATACGATAAGCGCTGCTGCTATGGTTTTTCTGGTTTTCATTCAAAGCACCGTCCTTTCTTTTATGGAAAGATGGTAAAGCTTTGAAAGCCTCTTTGCATCGGCATTTTGAAGTAATAATGCGTCATGGGGACATCTGCTTCTGCTCATTCTCAGTAACAGCAGGGTATGCCGTTTTTCTCCGCACTCTCGATCCATCTCGGCACCGGCGGGACAAGTTCAGTCTCATCAGGGACGGGGACCTCTATAAGTACCGGGCCGCTGTACTCCATAGCCTCTTTTAATACCGGCATTATGTTCTTTGGATCATCGATCTTATATGACCTCACGCCGAAGGCTTTGGCCACCCCCGCGTAATCGACCTTTCCGAAGTTTGTGGCGAAGAAGTCCGAGCGGTATATATGCTGCGTCTCCCCCTTGATCCAACCGAAAACGTCGTTTTGGAAGACGATCATTTTTATGTTCAGCCCGAGTCTTGAATATGTCTCCAGTTCGCCGCAGTTGAAATGGAAACTGCCGTCACCGCCCATCGCGAAGACGGTACTGTCGGGATATGCAACAGCCACTCCCACTGCTGCCGGCAAAGAGTAGCCCAATGCGCCGTTTGTGTAGTTTGAGACAAACATACGTCCCTGCCTTTTCTGGACGAGGAAGGCCGCGGAGAATATGCTTGCCATCGAAGGTTCAACGACTACAAAGCTTTTTTCCGGAAGCAGCGCCTCCAGTTCTTTCACAAAACGGATGGGGTTTATCGGAATGCCGGTGCATTTGCACGGCACCTCCGTCGATCTGTCGAGCTCCGCCATCGCGGGGGCTGTCTCTGCGGCATTTCCGGCCCTGCCCCTGATCCCGGACTCACTTATCCTTTGGAGCATGTAACTCAGTGTGGCCTTTGCGTCGCCGACCATGACTGCTTCTGTTCTGTAGCTGTTCGATGCGTCCACGCCGTCGATGTTGAGGCTTATGATCTTTGGTCCCGCTGCAGAAAGGGGCAGCTTCCAGCCGTCGGTCCCCGCTGAATCGGTATTGGAGCCTATAAAAAATACGAGATCCGCGGTCTGAAGGAACCTGTTGGAATAACTGGTCCCCCCCCTGGCTCCCACGAGGCGGATCGAGAGGGGATGTCTTTCCGAGATAGTTCCCTTCCCTGTCATGGTGCAGCCGACAGGGATGTTCAGCATCTCTGCAAGAGCTGCCACTTCATCTCCTGCGTCTGATACAAGCGCGCCCTGTCCGCATACGATGACGGGCCTTTTTGCCGCTGCAAGCAGCTCGATCGCCTTTACTACCTGCTTAAGATCCGCTATAGGACGCTGGTAAGGCCACCTCGCCATGCATGGGTCGGGATAGAGGTCGCTGACCTCGGCCTCTTCTTCATAGACGTCCATCGGTATCCTCATGTGGACAGCACCCGGCCTTCCGCTCACTGCCACTCTGAAGGCTCTTCTTATCAGAAAGGGCAGGTCCTTAGCCCTCGTGACGAGGATGCTCTCCTTTGTTATCGAGCTGTAGAGGCTGTTCTGGTCAAATCCCGAGAGCATGTTTTTCTTGTCGCTGTTGAAAGGAACGTCTGATGTCAGGCACAGCGTCGGCACTGAGCCTGTGAAGGACTCGATCACTCCCGGAACGGGATGGCCGGCACCGGGACTGGGTGCTTCGCTCACCCCGACCTTGCCGGTCACTTTGGCGTAAGCTTCTGCCATAAAGGCTGCCGAGCGCTCATCATGTGTCAGTATGTGAGTAATACCGGGGCATTTGAGCCATTCCCTGTATAATCCGAGCGTCGTCTCTCCGGGCAGGCCAAAGACATGTTTTATCTCGTGAAGCTTCAGCATATGGAGGAGGATCTGCGCGCCTTTCATTCTCAATTCATGCCCCCTCTTTCCAATTTCATCTGCAAAGCCGTAAAATTGCCCACATTTTCTATCACATCCGTCAGATGTTCTTCCATCAGGTCCGCAGCCTTTCGGGGGGCCCTCTCCTTTATTGCCTTCAGTATATTTTCGTGGGATACATTGAGCGGGGTATCATAGATCCTGAAGGTCTCGATGAAGAAGATCTGCCATTCGACCGAAAGCCCTATGAATTCATACATAATTTTGAGAAGAGGTATGCGCGCTATCCTCATGATCTCCCGGTGAAAATCAGCGGAGATGTCGGCATAATAGCTCTTCCTCTCCATCTCTCTGTACTGCTGTTCGATGACCTCCTCAAGTTTTGCAATGTCTTCGGGCGTGGCTTTGAGAGCGGCCTGGATGGCCGCCTCCCGTTCGATCGCCTTTCTTGCCGTAAGGATGTCTGTCATTGAATGGCCCTTAAGATTTCCTGAATTATTCATCAGAATATCCAATGTCCCGGCTGCCTCCCTGGCATTCCGCAATGAGGAAAGTTTTTTGATGCCCTCGTGAGTGGCGACATGGCCTCTGAAGCCGACCCTTTTCAGGAAGCCTCTTTCTCTGAGCGATCTCAGGATCCTTCCTGCTCCCGCCTCGCTGATCTTTATTCCCCTCTCCCGGAGCATTATGGAGACAGAACCTGCTCCGAGGGGGACATTCGAGGTCTCTGCCGCTTCAAGGACCATCAGGTTGATCCGGTCCTCCTGGTATGAACGCAATTTAATGACACCCCCGCAAATTGCCATAGTCTTTTGCGTCCGACCACTCATCAATTCTGAGCAGCCATGATTTGTTATTATATTAAAGAAATTTGACAAGCGCAATCAAAAAATCAAAAAGATCCGTAGGGTAATTTTGCAGGGTAATTTTGCATAAAAAAGGGGGCGGCTTTGCCGCCTCCTTCAATGTTTCAGATTTTTTTGAAGTGGTGTCATTTAAGAATTTACCAGTTTTTGGCCCGGATCTCGAAGTGCGCCTGCGGATGATTGCAGACCGGGCATTTTTGGGGAGCTTCCGCGCATTCGAAGATCGCCCCGCAGTTGCGGCATTTCCAGAATACCTTTCCGTCCTTCAGAAAGACATGCCCCTCTTCGAGGTTTTTCGCGAATTCTTTGTATCGCTTTTCGTGTTCTGCCTCCACCTTGGCGATGTTTCTGAACATTTCCGCAAGTTCCCTGAAGCCCTCTTCCTCGGCCTCTTTTGCCATCCTCGGGTACATGTCGTTCCACTCGTAATTTTCGCCTTCAGCAGCCTCCACTAGGTTCTCTGCTGTCGAACCGATGCCTGAAAGTGCCTTGAAGTGGAGTTTCGCATGCTCCTTCTCGTTGTCGGCCGTCTCAAGGAAAATGGCGGCTATCTGTTCGTATCCTTCTTTTTTTGCAACAGATGCAAAATAGGTGTATTTGTTGCGCGCCATCGACTCCCCTGCAAAAGCTTCCCACAGGTTCTTCTCTGTCCTGCTTCCTTTGATTTCCATCGTTATGCCTCCGTATCCCTATGATATTTGCTGCAACCATTATTTTATAACTATTTTATTTTATGTCAAAATATGTCAGTAATTATCCTCTGCGGTTACTTGAAGGGCTCAGGCTCTCAATGTATACTCTTGAAACCGTTCAAGAAATTGTCCAATTTTAATTTTTAACATTAAGGAAGCCAAGGAGGGAACAATATGGAAAAGATCCATGCACCCGGATCTGAGGTGACCATTTCTTTTTGCGCAGCGGCGGGGCTGGGACTTCAGACTGCCGAAGACCTTGCCAGGCAGATGCTCACAAAAGCCGGGTATTATGTATTCTCCACCCGGGAATACATGTCGAGGGTTAGAGGAGGAAACAATTCCACCCAGATAAGAGTATCCGGCAAACCTGTAAGAGCGTACCTTGACCGAATAGACTGGCTCTTTGCCCTCTCTCCGCAGCTTCGCCCGAACATAACCGAAAATATCACCGATGATACGAAGATATTGGGAGATGCTTCGGCAATGGAGAAAGAGATCGCTTCATTAGGCAGGAAAATGATAGACCTGGATCTTGCCAAAAGGGCGTCAGACCTTGGGAGTCCGAAATTCTCCTCAATGATAGTCGCTGGTTTCATAGCGGGTATCTTCATGCTGGGAGAAGATTCTGCAGATATTTTCATAGAAAAGCGCTTTAAGGATCCCGATCTTTCGGGCAAAAACAAGAAGGCTTTCAGGGTCGGACACGAGCTTGGAAAGGATCACGTCGGAGGAAGGCCGATCCTTCAAGTGCCGGCCAAGCCTGAAAATGACGAAGTCTTTCTCGATGGCAACAGCGCAGTGGCACTTGGGGCCGCCTCCGCGGGATGTAATTACATAACTGCCTACCCGATGTCGCCCGGCACCGGGGTCTTCTCATATTTTGCAAAGAATGCCAAACTTTTTTCTGCTGTAGTCGAGCAGGTGGAGGATGAGATCTCTGCGATAAACATGGTCGTAGGGGCCGCTTATGCAGGAGCAAGGGCCATGACTACCACTTCGGGAGGCGGATTTGTACTGATGTGCGAAGGCCTGAGCCTTGCAGGAATAACCGAGACTCCGGTAGTGGTCCACCTGGCGCAGCGGCCCGGACCTGCGACCGGACTTGCCACAAGGACGGAACAGGCTGACCTTGAACTTGCTCTCTACGCGGGACACGGAGAATTCCCGCGCGCGCTCTACGCCCCGGTAAACGTTGAGAGCGCTTTCAGGATCGCAGGACATGCATTCCATACTGCTCACAAGTACCAGGTACAAACCGTCATACTGACTGACCAGTACCTTCTTGATACAGGCTATGATGTAAAGAGGCCCGATCCCTCTTATGTGCCTGCACCCATATCACCTGTCAAGACTGGCATCAACTACAAAAGATATGCCTTCCCTGCCGAAGGCGAGTATGTGTCGCCCTTCGGAGTGCCGGGATACGGAGGAGGGTTCGTGTCTTTCGACAGCCATGAACATACCGAGGATGCCCATATAACCGAGGACAGGATCCTGAGGAAGCGTATGGTCGAAAAAAGGCTGAAAAAAATGGAGGCCATGAAGATGGAAGCGCTGCCTCCCATAGTCATAGGCCCCGAAAAATATGATACAGCCGTCGTATGCTGGGGGTCGGTATTCGAGCCTTTAAAGGAGGCGATGGAGATACTTGGCAGCAGGAACACCGTTCTCGTTGCCTGTGAGCAGGTTTATCCGCTCTCTGAGGAACTGTGGCGGATAATCAAATCTCCCTGCAGGAAGATATTCGTCGAAGGCAATGCCACAGGACAATTCTCCCGTGTCGTACGTTCACAGACGGGCACAGGAGCCGACGAACTTATTCTTAAATATAACGGATTCCAGTTCACAGTCGAAGAGCTTGCTGCAGAGCTTGGCAGCCTCCTCGGCGCAAAGTCATAGGAAAGGGGAGTGACGGGAATGATCAGGACAGCATTTGATTACACAGGCGAGATATCATGGTGCCCGGGCTGCGGTGACTATAAGATCCTGGAGTCTCTCAAGACGGCCCTGGATGAACTCGGACTGGATCCGCATGAGGTGGTGGTCGCTTCGGGAATAGGGCAGGCAGCCAAGATGCCGCATTATATCAAGTGCCACTGCGTAAACGGCCTTCACGGCCGTTCCCTTCCCCTCGCCGCAGGCATAAAGGCCTCCAACAGAGCCCTCACGGTCATTGCCGTGGGCGGCGACGGCGACATGTACGGAGAGGGCGGGAACCACTTTATGCATGCCATAAGGAGAAATCCCGACATCACCAATATCGTATGCAACAACATGATATACGGCCTCACAAAGGGGCAGGGATCCCCCACGACAGCTATAGGCATGAAGACCTCTACCCAGCCCTTCGGCGTTACGAGCAAGCCGCTGAATCCGCTGCTGCTGGCGCTTTCCTGCGGGGCGACATTTGTGGCCCGCGCATCGGCCGCCGATGCGGATAGAACTAAGAATATCATTGTGAAGGCGATAAAGCACAAGGGTTACGCACTGGTGGACATATTCCAGCCATGTGTCTCATTCAACAAGGTGAACACCTGGCAGTGGCTCTCAAAGAGCACCAAATGGCTCGATGAGGACAGGGATGCGTCAGACAAACTGGAGGCGATGAGGCTCTCAATGGAGACGGACCCCTACCCGCTCGGGATAATATACAGAAGCGAACACGAAAAGACTTTCGAAGAGAACCAGGCCCCCTATGAAACCGGCGACGATACCCCCCTGTACGCGAGGACGCCCGCTCTTGAGAACATTAGGAAGCTCCTTGACTGACCTCAGGCATTAATGCAACAAGTGAGAGGGCCGGGCGAAAACGCACGGTCCTCTCACTTGAATGATCCTACGGTATCATCGAAAGAAAGTAGGAATGGACTGTAAGATCATCGGTGACCTCGGGATGGAAAGATGTAACGAGCATGTTGGCCTCTCTTGCCGCCGTTATCGCCCCATCTTCGGAGGAAAGCACGACAACATCTTTTCCTGCCGAGGATATGTAGGGAGCCCTTATGAAAGACATCGGAATATCTCCCATTCCTGCAAAATCCCCGGTTGTCATGAAGCTTCCCAGCTGTCTTCCGTACGCATTGCGCCTTACGGCTATATCCATTACTGCAAAGTGCTTCCTGTCGTCGTTCTCTATCCTTTTAGCCAGGAGTACCATCCCCGCGCATGTGCCATATACAGGAAGCCCTCCCCTTATCAGCGGCAGGATCAAATCGAAAAGCCCCGATTCCCGGAGCAGTTTGCCCTGAGCGGTGCTCTCTCCTCCGGGGAAGATCAGCCCGTCAATATTTTGGGAAAGATCCAAGGAGGAGCGTATCTCCCTGACCGACACCCCAAGTCTGCCAAGAGCTGAACAGTGTTCCTCAAAAGCTCCCTGGACAGCAACTACCCCTACGGTGAAAATTTTTCCCATCCTTATTTTCCGCGCTCCGCCATCAGTACCGCTATTTCTTTCTCGTTGATGCCGACCATCGCCTCACCAAGGTCCTCCGACACCTCTGCAAGGACCTTCGGGTCCAAGTAGTTTGTCACAGCCCTGACTATTGCGGAGGCGCGCTTCTTCGGGTCGCCGGACTTGAAGATCCCGCTTCCTACGAATACTCCTTCAGCGCCCAGCTGCATCATGAGAGACGCATCTGCCGGAGTGGCTACACCTCCTGCGGCAAAGTTGACTACCGGAAGTCTTCCCTCTTCATGTACAGAGAGTAGAAGTTCGTAGGGGACCTGAAGCTCTTTGGCGGCCTCAAATATCTCATCCCTGCGCATTGAGCTGATCCTGGAGATCTCTGCGTTCATGGCCCTCAGGTGGCGGACTGCCTGGATAACGTCGCCTGTGCCGGGTTCGCCCTTTGTCCTTATCATGGTGGCGCCTTCAGCTATGCGGCGGAGGGCTTCCCCGAGATTTCTTGCTCCGCAGACAAAAGGCACCCTGAACATCGTCTTGTCGATGTGGTAGACGTCGTCGGCTGGGCTCAGCACTTCGCTCTCGTCTATGTAGTCGATCTCGATGGCTTCCAGTATCTGTGCCTCAACAAAGTGGCCTATCCGGCACTTCGCCATTACGGGTATGGAAACTGCGGCCTGGATGTTCTTTATCATTTTGGGGTCGCTCATCCTTGAGATACCGCCTGCCTGCCTTATATCGGCGGGTATCCTTTCAAGGGCCATCACCGCGCACGCTCCGGCTTCTTCTGCTATGCGCGCCTGTTCGGGGGTCGTAACATCCATTATGACTCCGCCCTTGAGCATTTTTGCAAGGTCTCTGTTCAGCTTTACCTGTTCGCTTGTGATCATGGTGACAATTCCTCCTTGTGGATATTCTGATGATGTTCTATTATTTATATGTCTCAATTGTCATTTAAACAATGTACAGATCATATTATTTTTAACATGACAGATTGGAGGCTTTTGCATTGATATGCGATTTCATTTCCATTGAGAGCGATTCTGGTATCCCGATGTGGAAGCAGATATACGAGGGGGTAGCTGAAGCGATCGGGAGAGGAATGATAGGCGCTTCCGAACGGCTGCCCTCTGTTCGCGAACTCTCTGATTCGCTTGGCGTAAGCCGTTCTCCGGTCGAAAACGCTTACATACACCTTCAGCTCGACGGCCGCATCGAAAGCAGGCCCAAAAGCGGATACTTCGCGCTCAAAAGGTCCGGAGAGGCCGTGCGGGAGGAGGTCCGGGAGCCGGCACCGAAGCAAAGTGTGAAATATGACCTCTGCAGTACGGGGATAGATTCAGATACTGCAGATATTCCGGTTTGGAGAAAGCACCTCCGCGCAGCCCTGAATATGCAGGAAAAGATAATTTCGGCGGGAGATCCTCAAGGTGAGCGCGAACTCAGGGATGCTCTGGTCAGATACTGTTTTGAGGCGCGAAAAGTCAAGGCGTCGTCAGACCGTATCGTTATAGCCTCAGGGACTCAGCAGCTGTTGACAGAACTTTGCCGGATGGCCGGAAATGCGGGAGTCGTCGCTGCGGAACGGCCGGGATATGCCCGTGGGGAACGGATATTCCGTGACTTCGGCTGGAAAGTTGAGTACATAGGAAACGTGGGGGAAATGCCCGGCGTGCGCCTCAGAGAGGGGAATTACGACCTTTTTGCGGATATCACATCCAATCGGCCCCGGATGCCCCTTTCACAAATTTCCAGAAGACGGAAAGAGCTCCTCGACTGGGCTGAATATGACGATTCATACATACTCGAGGATGACTACAACGGCGAGCTGCGCTATTTTTCCCGATCGGTCCCTTCACTCCAGGGAGCTTCTCCCGAAAGAGTCATATATATTGGAAGCTTTTCAAGGCTTCTCCTTCCCTCAGTCCGTATTGCCTACATGGTCATACCCGGCGGCCTTGCGGAGAGGGCGGGCATAAAAAGTTCACTTTACGACCAGACCTCCAGCAAGATAGAACAACTTGCCCTTGCGAATTACATTAATGACGGACACCTTGAAAAGCATATAAGGAGAAGCAGAAAGGCGTATCAGATCAAGAGCAGGGAGATGCTGAGAATTATCGGCGAAGCCTTTGAAGAGAAGGTCCGGTACGAGCTTCTTGAGACTTCCCTCTGCGTAGCTGTAACTTTCGGATCGAAGTCTGCTCCGGAAGAGCTTTCAGCGGCGGCACATTCAGAAGGGATAGCCGTAGATCAGATATCCTGTTCTGCCGAAGAGGGGCTTCTTACGGCCAACCTCTCTTTTTCAGCAATACCGTGCGGATCTATCAGGCCGGCCGTTCAGGCGCTCTGCTCGGCCTGGAAGGAACACATCAGGTAAGCTGTCCGCCCTTTGCGCCGTTCTCCCTGTACTTTTTTCTGAGGGCCGGGAGTGCTTCCACGATCATGACCCCTGCCAATATCATAGCCGAAGCTATGAATATTCTGAACGTCATCGGTTCGCCTATGAACATCACTCCGGCCACAGAGCCGAATACCCCGGAAGTGGAGAGCAGAATGGCCACATGTGTGGCATTCGTATATTTTTGGGCAACAGTCTGTATTACAAGCGTCAGTGCGAAGCCTATGGTACCGGTGTGGATAAGGGCCAGCCATGCCTTGAGAGGGATATGTGCGGGAAAGGGCTCGAATATTGCTGCGGCAGCCACTGCCAGGAGCATTCCTCCGAAAGCCTGCCAGCACGTCAGCGCGTATGGATCAACGCCCCTCACGTACTTCTGAACAAGCAGTATGTATATCGTAACAAAAACGCATGAAGCAAAACTTAACAGGTCTCCGAGATTGACCGAGAGGTCCACGTCAAGCATAAGGCCTACCATGCCGGCAGTGCAGAGCAATACAGAGAGTACCACATGCCAGCCTGGGAATTTTTTTGTGATGATCCAGACGGAGAGCGGCACCAGGACCACTGACATGGAAATTATAAAGGACTGGTTGCCTGCGGTAGTGTAAAGCAGGCCTACGGCCCCGCAGAGGTAAGCGCAGATGAAGACCATCCCGACAAGAGTGCTCTTCAGCCGCATCTCCCGAGGCAGGAGAAATGCTTTTTTTCCGAAAAATATCATCACTGTCGCCCAGGCTATCGCAAAACGCAATCCGCAGAACCAGAGCGGGGTGATCCCTTCGAGTGCGTCCCTTATGACAACGTTTGTTGTTCCCCATATCAGGGCGACAAGCAGTATCCCAAGATCGCCCAGAAGCATATAAAGCCTGTTCCTGTCCACTAGAAAAGCCTCCTAACAAGTAAGCACGGTCCCTATTTTAACCCTTTACTTTAAAAAACTAAAGGATAAAAGTCCGATCCGGAGAGATCAATGCCTGCTTTCCAGTGAGAGAGTCCCGTTTTCGAATGAACAGAGGAGTTCGCCCGAATCGATAAGAGGCGAAAGGATCGCTGCCACGGTGCTCTGTATGAGGACATACTGCGACAGATTCATGTCAAGTCCATGCCTTTGAGCGAGCTTTCCGACTATCCCATCTCTTGTGGAAGGCTCTGAACATATTTCAAGTATCTCTTCCCTCAGTGCGTTCAGGCATTTTCTGTTGGCTTCTGTGACAGGAACGATGTCTTCGCATATGTCTCCGTGCGAAGGGATAAAATAGTCTGCACTGAAGCTCTCAAGCATGTCAAAGGTCTCCATGGCGCTGCCGTAATCTGCGGTGAAGGGGATGCCGTACTTGCTCAGTATACGCCCGGATATGACTGAATCCGCTGTAAAAAGGACACCGTCAGGCGTAAGCACGCCGATCTGCCCGTGAGCATGGCCGTAAAGGGGGACGATCCTGAGCCCCCATACTTCGATAACGGTATCCGGCTCTGCCGTAAGTGTCACTTTTGAGGGCTCCGCCTGGAGAAATTTATTGCAGATCGCCTTTGGTGCCCTTCCCGACCAAAGTATCTCCGGCTCCATCTCAGGCATATTAATGAAAGGCGCCTCCTTTGCGGAGGCTGCGATCGCGCATCCGGTCCTCTTTTGTATGAATGCGTTGCCCCCGACATGGTCGGCGTGGAAATGGGTGTTTATTATCAGACGGATCTTCCAGCCCTTCTCTTCAGCAAGGCGCAGTATCTTCCTTCCGGAGGAGGAGTCGTTGCCGCTGTCGATAAGGACGGCCTCTCCTTCTTTTACATAGGCCCCTATGTTGACAGGTCCGCAAGCCATCCAGGTATTCCCCTTTATATTATTGAATTCCATTGATCCTCACCTCATGCTGATTATAGGCTATCTGTTCCCTCTGATTTTTAAGAAGGGATATCTGAATATGAAAAAGGGCGGGTCTGCCGACCCGCCCCGAAAGGTGTTCCTTTGTTCTTTTCTAAACTACGTTCGGCTCAACTATGCGTTCTCCGCGCTCGAACCGGCGGTAATCCATTATAGTCGGGTCGATCGGCGGTTTGTCGCCGTTGAGGAGAGCCGTCATGATCTGGCCTGCTACCGGCCCGAGCATGAAGCCGTGACCGGAGAAGCCTGTAGCATGCCAGAATTCCTTGACATCGGTCTCGCCAAGTATAGGTGCCGCATCCGGGGTCATGTCGTAGTATCCAGCCCACTGGCGTACCACGCGGATGTCCTTTGCTCTCGGAAGCATCTTGACTATCGTCTTCGCGATGCTTGCTACTGAATGGGCCGTTGATGTGTATCCAAGCAGAGGTTCATGTGCGGGGCTTTCGCCTGCGATGATCGAACCGTGGGGACGCTGCTGGATGTAGTAGTTGCCGCTGAAGCTCATAAGCATCGGGGGGCATACGCCCGGATCTACGGGTTCGGTGATGAGGATCTCGTGACGCTCTGCCCAGTTGGGGAGCTTGATGCCCGCCATCTTGGCGATATCCTGTGCCCATGAGCCCGCGCAGTTGATGACCTGTCCGCATTCGATCGTGCCGCGAGTCGTCTCGACCGCTTTGATCCTGCCAGCTTCGACCTTGAGTCCCTTGACTTCAGTGAACTTGTAAAATTTTGCTCCGTAGCGCTTCGCCGCTTCCTGGAAGGCGAATGTGGTAAGGAAGGGGTCGGCATGTCCGTCCCTCTGATAGAAGGTGAATCCAAGTGCGTCATCTACAGCCACTCCGGGGCAAATCTCCTGTGCCCTTTTGACATCTGTGAAAATCTCGGTCTTGATCCCCAGGCTGTGCTGAAGTTCCACGTTCTTTTTGAACTGGGCCCATTCTTTGTCCTTATATGCAACGAGAAGGTATCCGCCCTGGTTTAGGCCTGTGGGCAGCCCAAGTTCTTCATCAAGTTGCTCGAAGGTATCAAGGCATGCCAGAGCCATCCTGCAGTTGAGCTCAAGGCCCCACTGTGCGCGGATGCCTGCTCCGCAGCGGCCGGTCGAACCGGAGCATACGGTGTTTTTCTCTATCAGGACGACATTCTTTCTTCCTGATTTTGCAAGGTAATATGCAGTAGCTGTTCCGACTACTCCTCCGCCAATTATTACTACATCAGCTGTTTTCGGAAAATCCATCATACGCACCTCCTACTCATCCTCGGCAAGAAGTCCGAGTTTAATTGGTTTCACCGGAGGCCTGATGGTTCCGGGATCAAGTTCTGATATTGGTTTGCCTGTAGCCTTTGAGAGCTCGCGGAGGATTATGTCGCGGCAGCCTCTGCCCTGGCAGGGTCCCATGCCTACGCGGAGTTCCCTCTTGAGTTCATCAAAGGTGTCATAACCGCGTGCGATCCATTCGCGGATCTCGTCTA
>DCEE01000040.1:3836-36258 GCA_002316795.1 Synergistaceae bacterium UBA1037 | reverse complement strand
GTTTTTGCCACCCCTTCTTTTGCTGTAGCAGGACCGACTTATGATGAGGATAATTTGGCACTGATCAATGCGGCTGTATCAAATGAACTTGCATCAGCAGATATACCTGCTGGAATAGAAGTGAACGTTGAATTTGGTGAGATCACCGGATATATAACAAGCTTGGATGCGGCTGTCGGCAAGGAGTTGCAGTTTGTCAACCAGCTAGACATTGATTCTGAGAAATCAGGCGCAAAATGGGCAGAAGAAGAGGCAGAAGAAGCAATTACTTTTGAAACCTTCCTGGGAGCCGCTGGTTTTTATTTGGGACTGAATGATGGAGCGGTAGCCGATGGGAAGACCGGAGCAGTAGTAACTACACTTGAAATGACACTTACTAAAGCTTTCCTTGTAGAACAGGGAGTCTCACAGGCTGAGGCAGATGCGCTCTTTGCAGCTGATCCGGTCAATGCACAGATCACATTTTTCGATAAGTTTACGTATTTTAAAATTTTTGACGGCGCTGACCCCGAGATAGATCCGAGGGACATAGTTGAATTTGTAAAATCAAAATACACAGATGCGTTGCCGGGGTTCATTGAGTTTGCGGTAGACAAAGAAAACCAAAAACTGACTGTGGGTATAAGGTATATACTTATGGACGAAGCACCTGGAGATGGAGAACCTTTTGTAATAGACAAAAATATTGTAATTTACGAAGACTCGGAAGAAGATGCACAGGGAGTATTATTTATTTTCGACGGCAGGAAGAATGACGAACTTAGAGATCCTGTGAGTTTGGGCAATGAAGAAACACCTACTCCGCCCTCAGGATCATCAGGCGGATGCAGCACGGGCCTCCCGCTTATGCTGGCTCTTCTCGGCCTTCCTGTGATTTTCTACAAGAAGAAGTAACCAATTTTACAGATAAAAGGAACACTGTGTGAAACTGACTCCCGGACCTTCTGGTCCGGGAGTTTTGTTTTCTTTTTCGCTAAGATGCTTTGCCTCTGCTTTTTTAGCTTATAATAGTGGTTTGAAAGGAAGGAGAGGTGTCTGAGTAATGCATTTGTTTTTAGGTATAGCATTGGCGGCTCTTCTTGTGGCTGCGTATATCATAGCATCGGTGGCGAGATTGAAAGAGAACAGCGCTGCTATGGAGCAGGTCTCAAGGGAACTTCTGGTCAGGCTGCAGAATATCGAAGGAAAGCTTGAGGATACCGAACGCGACATCAACTCTGAATTTGTTTCTATGAGAAAAGAGCAAAGGGATGAAGCCAGGGCGGGACGCGAGGAGCAGTCAAAGGGCCTTACATCTTTTGGCGAAGCTCAGTCAAAGAGGATAAAAGAGATAGGAGACCTGCAAAGGGAAAGCCTTGAAGCTTTTTCACAGCAGCTTACCAACATCAGCCGTCTGAACGAGGAAAAGCTTGAGGCCATTAGAGGCACAGTCGAGTCTAAACTCCAGGAGATCCATAAAAACAACGAGGAAAAACTTGAAAAGATGCGCGCTACAGTTGACGAGCAGCTTCATTCCACATTAGAAAAAAGACTTGGAGAGGCTTTTTCAACGGTATCCGAGCGGCTGGAACTTGTCCACAAGGGATTGGGTGAGATGAAGGCCCTGACTGCCGATGTAGGAGATCTTAAAAAAGTCCTTTCCAACGTAAAGGTCAGGGGCACCTGGGGAGAGACTCAGCTTCGTGCGCTTCTTGAGCAGATACTTACAAAAGATCAGTATGCTGAGAACGTTGCAACGAGGCCAAACTGCGGTGAAAGGGTAGAGTTCGCCATATCCCTTCCGGGGGCCAACGACTCAGCACTGCCTGTCTGGCTTCCGATAGATTCCAAGTTTCCACTCGAAGATTACCAGAGGCTTGTTACGGCTTCCGAGAACGGCGACCCTCAGGCTCTAGCGGATGCCCAGAAGGCACTGAGGCTTCGCGTAACAGAAGAGGCGAAGACAATAAGGGACAAATATCTCGAACCTCCATACACGACGGATTTCGGCATACTTTATCTTCCGGTCGAAGGTCTCTATGCAGAGATACTCCGGATAGACGGGCTGTGCGACACACTTTCCCGTGAATACAGGGTCGTTCCGGCGGGACCGACAACTGTGACAGCCCTCCTGAACAGCCTGCAGATGGGTTTCCGCACCCTTGCGATAGAAAAGCGCTCAAGTGAGGTCTGGATACTCCTGGGAAAGGTCAAGACAGAGTTCGACAAGTTCGGGAACGTACTTGAGAAGACAAGGCAGAAGATCGAACAGGCAGGAAAAGAACTTGAGAATGCGGAGGTAAGGACCAGGGCCATCAAGAGGACTCTTAGGACCGTGGAAGGTGTCGCCCTTGAGGAGGGAGACGAAGATATCTCTGAAAACTGCGAAATGCTTGAATAGGAGAAAATATAAAATAGTATCAACAATGCTATTTGTATCATATGTGCGAGGGTTTTGATATATTGATATCAGCGCAAGAAGTTATTTGCAGCCGATATCAGAATTTGGGAATTACGGTTTTGCGTAACGGCCGATAAAGAGTATGGCCCCGGTGCCATTGTCCCTTATTATGTAGATGAAAGGCCTGTCTGCCTTGAATTCTATGATATCTCCGGTGTCCGGATTCATCGAGGTCTTTGTCATTATGACAGCCGTTGCCGCCGCTGCTTCCGTTCCTTCTTCCCCCACTTCAATGAAAGTCTTGTGGAGGGCCGCGCCAATGTACATATTTCTCTTCCCGTTCATACCTGAAAAATCAGCCCTGCCGGGGTCAAAAGCCTCAGTAATGCCCATTCCCTTCAGAGCCTCGCTTAGCTCAAAGCTTTGCTCCGTTTTAAATTTGGGAATGGTAAGCTTAACTTTATGAGGCGACATGAGGGTCGCCCACTCAGTAAATTTTGTGTAGTCAAGCTTTCTGTCTATCTTCCGGAGATCTGTTCCCTTTTGCGGCAGGAGTACAAGCATTGAAAATCTGTTGTCCTTGTAAGGGATCTCCGCGATCTCGATGCCGTCCTCTTTGAGATATCTGATCCCGCTCTCAGTCTTTGTCATCATAACTGTCGGGATCTGCTCCGAGGCAGCGGCGTAAAAAGGCATTGCACGGGAATTTCCCGGTTCGAACTTTGTCGCCCAATCGGATCTGAACCAGACGGCATTGGTAAGTACCAATAAAGTGTCTTTATTCAATATGCCGTCACCGATCAGGTTTTTTATTTTATGTTCTGTCTCTTTTTCCACCCATTTGTTTATCGTTGTCCGGGCTTCTTCCGTTTTGTCTCTGTAATCAAGCGCTGTCAGCAGGGCTCCGTAAAAACGGCTCATCATATCTTTGTATTTAGGAAGCAGCTTTTCGCCTTTCGCCGGCCATAGTGCGTTTGCCGTCTTTACAGCCGCTGTTCCTTCGGGTACTGAGTTGATGTCGTTTATCAGTGCTGCCATGCTTCTGTGCATATCGGGATCAAAGTGGAGCACACTCCTCATTTCTCCGGCAGTCTCGCCTGCCGCCCCTGCGTATGTCATTGACAGGGCGGATGATATGCTGTAGGGGGAGATGAAGAGGCTGTCCCCGGACTTTGCCGCCATGTACCTGTAAATGTCGAATGTGAATTTACTGACTGCTTTTGCTGCCTGGAAGTTAAGGGGTCTTTCCTTCGATCCCGGTCCTCCGGTCTCCACTGCCGAGAGCCCTGCCGCAAGGGCCAGGTCTTCCAGTTTTGTCCTCATCTTTTCGAAATCGCGGCCCTTTGCCCCGAGTTCGTTCCTGTAACCGTTGATCAGCTGGCGCATAGCGCAAAGGATATCTTCACTCATTAATGACGGTTCGGCAGAGATCTTCTGAAAGGCATAGACGATCATCTCCGCTGTCTGCTCTTTTGTGTAGGAGCTTTCGCCGGGATCGACCCTTTCATTTATCAGGGACCGGTCCGAAAGTATCTCAAGGGAGTGGTATGTCCAGTGATATGCCGGTATGGAATCATTCGCCGAAAGCGGCGTCGGTGTGATCGTTAAAAGTATTGAAAGGATAAGGAACAGTTTTTTCATCATTCTGTCTCCATTCCGTTTTGTTGTCTCTGACCTGGCATTATAGAGTGATATTACAATAATTGATTTAGTATTCATGCTGATTTTATCCTTACATCAGAAAAATCAGCCTGATCACACTGATCCGGATAGTCGTTTCTGTGACCTTTTCCAACATTTCTCCCGAGGTTGGTATAATAGTCACTGTATCTGAGACTATCAAAAGAAGGGAAGTAGTATCATTGCCGTCAATGACAGTTGATCCTTCAAAATGCACAAAATGCGGGACATGCGTAAAGGTCTGTCCTGCAGGAATAGTTAAGGTTGGGGATACGGGTCTGCCTGAGATGGATGTAAGGCTGGCAGGGCGCTGCATCGAATGCGGCCATTGCGCACTCTTCTGTCCCGAAAGCGCCAATTGTCTTTCCTTTCTGAAAAATGATGAGATGGTCGCATCCGCGGATCTCGGTATGCCCTCAGCGTCAGAGGCGCTGAACTTTTTAAAGACCAGGAGAAGCATAAGACGGTTCAAAAGCGAGCCTTTGCCTCAGGATGTTTTTGACAGGATATTCGAGGCCGTAAAGAACGCCCCCACCGCATCCAACAGGCAACCGGTAAGATGGATAGTTTCATCGGATCCTGAAAAGACAGTGGAGATCACCAACCTTATCCTCTGCTGGATGAGGGAAGAGATATTCAAGGATCCGACATCACAGATCGCCATCATAGGCGCTGCGATGATAGCAAAGGCGAAAGCCGGGGAAGATGGCCTGCTGAGGGGAGCGCCTCATGCCGTGATCGCCGTGGTGCCAAAAGATCACATGTGGCCGGAGGATGCATCCATCGCGCTTACATACCTTGAGCTTGCAGCACATGCCATGGGGGTGGGAGCCTGCTGGGGAGGCTTCCTTACCGCCGCTGTCAGAAACTTCAAAGGCCTGAGGGAATATCTTGGCATAGGCGAGGATGAACATGTCTGCGGGGCACAGATGATCGGATATCCGTTGATAAAGCCCGTCAGACAGTTCCCTCCGAGGAAAAAGCAGAATATTGAATGGATCAGGCAGAGGAAAGAGGACCTGTTAACATAAGATTTTCAGTCCGTTAAGTTTATACATTATAATGTCCGGGGGGATAGCGTCAGTTTTCCCTTTTCGGCAGATCAAACAGCCCGGGAGGCACACTGAATGACAGAGAAAGACTACACGCTTGCTTCTACGATAAGGGTCAGATATAGTGAGACCGACCAGATGGGGGTCGTTTACTACGCTAATTATCTTGATTGGTTTGAGGTTGCAAGGACTGAATTCTGCCGCCTTATGGGGATTCCGTACTCAAAGTGGGAAGAAGACGGACTGATCCTTCCGGTAGTCGAAAGCCACTGCCGCTACAAGCACCCTGCCAGATATGACGACCAGATACAGCTTTGGTGCAGGATAACGGATGTCAGGATCTACAGCGTGACATTTGAATACAGGCTGCTGAGAGCATCTGACTACAAACTGACAGCAGAAGGCTGGACAAAACACGGATGTACTGACTGTAAAGGCCGTCTGTATAAAAAGGAACATCCGTTTTATAACTGGATAATGTCCCGTGAAGAGGCAAAGACGCCGGGAGAGTAGGTAAAAATAGAAAATAAAAAGGGTTTTTCGCTCATAGAGCTGCTTGTCGTCATGCTGATCATGGGAGTGATCGCCGGCGCTTCCTGCCTGGTCTTTGCAGACGGGGAAGACGGCGACAGGGTCGTACGGGAAGAGGCCGATAAATTTGCTGTCTGGCTGACGGAGATGATGTCAAGGGCACAAATGGAAGAGTGCGGATTCAAACTTTCCATGTCACAGCAAAGCACAAGGAATGCTTCTTTCAAGCTGACATGGCAGGGAGGTCCGAGGCATGGGTCGGCAGAGGTCTATGAGTCTTCAAAGGCGAGAATATTTCCTCAGAGCGGAAATCTTTCAAAATCACGGATTTTCGACGGGGAATGGAGCTCCATGACACCGGCAGTTACTCTTGACGTAAAACCAGTGCCTCCCGGCAAAGCCAAAACTTTATATATCGTAGTGTCAGGGGCAGGATGTGTGTCTGTACGGGACAGGATAAACTGAACGCCTTGCCATCTGACTTTATAACTCTACTGTGATGACAGGATAGGATGTGCTCTTTTGGAAAAGAAAAAATCATGGCATTACGAGATCGATTTCAGATGCTCCTTCGGCATCTGGCCCTTTAAAAAAACTCTTGAGATAACGCCGAAGGGATTTTACTGGTGCGGAGAACTGATCCCAATGAAAGATATCACCAGGCTGAGATGGGGAGTAGACCTCAGAAGGGGTGGAGTTTTCCCCAAGAGGGTCTATGCGGCAGTCTTCGGCACTTCAGAAAAAGAGTACACGATAAAGACCAAACAAAAAGATTTTTATGAACACCTCACTGACAAATACTGGAAGGCAGCGGGGAGACGCCTTCTCTCAGAGATGATGGACGGTCTTGCCGAAGGCAAAAAGTATCAGTTCGGTGATATATCGGTGGAGGACGAGGGCATCACAGTTTCAACAAAATCAGCTTTCTCCTCCGTAAAAGAGTCATATTATCCATGGAGCGAACTTATGTGGGGTATAGTCAACGGCAGCCTTTGTTTTGCCAGGAAGGAAGAACCGGGCAGGATACTTGCAGGCTGTTCGTTCCTCTGGGTCGACAATGCCCATGTTCTCAATGTTGCGTTGGGCCTCCTCCAGAACAGCGAAAACAAGAAAAAACTGAGTCTGCTGAAAGTCTGAGCACTTGCCGGAATGCGATGAACGGAGCGAAGCCCGGTAATACCAGGGCTCCGCTCCGTTCATCGCATTTGTATGCTGTTGTACGCACTTAAAGCTTGAATTTGCTGAATTCGTCCCTCATGCCTTTTACTGCCGCTGCAAGAGCATCCGGTTCAAGGACCATCTCCATCATGGAGATCTGCTCTTCCCACTGCGCTTCATTGCATTCCGAACGGATCTCTTCATCAAAAACGTGGTATACCGCGAGTCCCAACGAGACTCCCGCAAGTGGCCCTGCAAAAGTAGGATCGCCGTTTGTTACGGTCTCGGCGTAGATCTCTGCGCCTTCCGCGTCAGAAGAACCAAGTATCACTACACAGTTCCCGGCTCCGTACTTCTCAGCCGCATCGACGATGCGCTGCTGGTTCTGCAGGTCCATTGCCCCTGCCGCGGTTCAGACAAAGCATTCAGTGGCAGAAAATACTATCTCAGCCCCGCTCTCTTTCAGACATGCCTCCATGGCCGGTCCAGGGACGCCGTCCCTTTCTCCCAGGAGGAGAAGTTTCTTACCTGCCAGTTTGCCCATGGCTGAACACCTCCTTAGGTTTGTATTTTGCGCGTCCTTGAAGGACGTTGACGCCTATCCGATAAGTTTCACTATCTCCGCCCTGATCGCTTCAGGGGTGCATTCTTCCTTGGAAAGGCGTTTTACCTCCACTCCGTCTTTCCAGAAGAGGAATGTCGGAAGCCCCATTACGCGGAATCCCATTGCGACCCTCTTGTTGACAGAACAGTCTACCTTTGTAAATTTGGCCTTGCCCTCAAATTCCTTTGCCATCTCTGTGTAGTGGGGCATAAGGCCCATGCATGGAACGCACTGGGGTCCCCAAAAATCCACCACGACAGGAAGTGCCTTCTCCTCGCGTACCTCAGCGTCACAATTTTCCTTGGTCAGTTCGATCATTTGGTTTCGCCTCCTGAAATACTAGATACCCAATAGACATCTCCTGCTTATGGTATCACTAGTCCTGATTAAATATAAGCCCCGGGGTCCAAAACTACGAAGAAATGCTGTCCAGAATGGAAATATCCCTGAGTGCCCTCTGTAGCATCTGCCGGTCGATAAGCGCGAAATCCTCCTGCGGTTCCGAGCAGTTTCTCTCCCTCTCTATCAGATATCTCTCTCTTGCTTTCTCTACCGCGATTATCCCGTCCTTGTCGTACTGTCTCTCTGATTCCTCTATCACCAGGGACCTGTAAGGTCCGCGCATTATTGGGACGTTCGGAGGAAGGGGCGCGGAAAGGAGGCGCCACCCATGCTGCAGGAGTTCTTCGGTCCTGTCCAGCACGTCGATAGGATCTCCTTCCGTTGAGATGACGCCGTAAGGCATCTCCGGACTCCAGTAGATCTCGGGGTTGTTGGTAACTATCTGAAGTATCTTTTCAGCCATTTGCTCTCTCCCCAACAGTTCCAAAGGGCAGGACGGGGAGCCTTAAAGATCCCCATGCCTGCCGTAAAGGATCATTTTTCAAATATTGTCTGCTCAGTTATCTGTGTTGTAATAGCTTTGAAGGAACGGAGCAGAAGTTCTCTCCTTACAGCCCTGTCTCCCTCGGGACCAAGAGCCGGATTCCCGGTCGGATGCGGTATCGCAACTCCCGGTACGATCCTGTTCGTTCCTACCGTAAGCATTATGGGTACTATCGTTGCGATCTGTACGACCGGAATGCCTGCCACTCTTTCTATCTCGCGGGTCATCGATGCGCCGCATCGAGTGCAGGTTCCTCAGGTGGATGTCAGGATCGCTGCGTCGACGCCCGCCTTTTTGAGTTCCTCACCGATCTCCCTGCCAAACTTTTCGGCATTTGCGACGGCTGTTCCGGTTCCCGTGGTCGTGTAGAAAATTGGATGGATCTTTCCGAAGACCCCCTCCTCCTCAAGTTCGCGCATAACGTCGAGAGGAAGCACCACGTCGGGGTCGACATTTGCCCATTCGCGGTCATAACCGCCATGGATGGACTCGTAGTTCTCCGGAGTCATGTTTTTGAGTTCTGATATGTCGTAAGCTCCGAAGTTTTCAGCTGATGAGACCCTAATGTGGTCGGGGTTTCCCTTAGGCACTATGCCGCCGGACGATACGAGGGCTATCGTGGCCTTCCGGAGGTCTTTGACAGGGGCCGCAGGGGGGATCTTGTTGAAGACGGGCATCTCGTACTCTGTGCGGAATCCTTCTCCCTTAAGTTTTGCGAGCAGCATATCAACAGCTCTTTCGGCACCGCTCTTCTCATGGAAGAAAGATTTTCTTATGCCGCGGTGGATATAACCTTCCAGCCTTGCGGGCCCCATCTTTTCGCCCTTCAGAAGCTTGGTTCCGATGCTTACCATTGCAGGTATCGCCTTAGCCATTCCCCTTGCGCTGTCTGATGTTATTGCGATATATGTTTTTTTGGAATAGAGCTCGACTCCGGGGTTCTCCGGGTACATTGCGGTAACTGTCGGTATCCCGAGTTCTTCCCCTGCAGCCGCCGCTATGTCCCCGCACGCGAATCCGTATCTTCCTGCGTTGAAAGCCGGTCCCGCAAAGAGGATGTCGGGCTTTAGCCCCTTTATCATTTCAAGGCATGCTTTTCTTGCTTCCTCGGTGTTCTCTCCGTAATACCCGTCTCCGCATATCACAGTTCCGACGACCTTGCCCTCCCCGTTGAAGAGCTTTTCGATCTGCATGCCGGGGCCGACAAAGCCCTCCCTGAGTTCAGGCTTGTGGTCAGCCATTTCCTCGCCGCCTATGCCCGCGTAGAACTGGTTAATATAGTGAACTATCCTGTATGTCATGTCAGCCGCCTCCTTTAGACCCATTCGCAGCCAAGTTTGTTGAAGCCGATCTCAGCGGTCGAGGCAATAACGGACTGAAGTTCGACGTACATTGACCCGTCGGGCCTCAGACTCTCTTCGGCTCCGCCTGAAAGGAGTGAGATAGCTTCTTTGCATCCGATGACTTTTTTCATCGCCGGGACCTCGATCATCTCGTTTACATTCCCTGTCGATATGAACGCGTCAAGTTCGGGGGTGGCATCCGCCAGGCTCTGGCTCGCCCCGTCAGTTCCCGCTGACTCATCGGATACCAGCACCGTTTTGATCCCCGCCTTCTCAAAGTATTTTGCATTGAGGCAAAGGTCAGTGTCGGGATTTCCGTAGCCCTCTTCGGATATTACCGCGCCGTCAGCTCCGAGCTGCTGCGCTATGGAGAGGTTCATGCTGACTGCCCTGAGTTTTCCGTCGAGAACGGTGCTCTCCTGTGTTGGGATCATGCCCAGGAAGTTGATCTCCTTGCCGTGCCTTGCATAGAGGGCCTGGACTATCGGATTGTGGAGGTGATGCCATGTCGTGTTCTTATCGCATGCCGAGACGCAGTTTCCTGAGACCATCGCCCCGTCCAGCACTTCGTTGGGGTGTAGAAGGGTGGGAAGTGCAGGTCTGAGATCGCTTGCATAGAGGTATGTGTCATGAAGGAGGCCCTGAGTTATATTCATGCACACATATACGATCTTAGGCAGATCAGGAAACTTCGCCGTCTCTTCAAAAGTATTGTCCTTTTCGAATACCTGTACCTCGTCGGCCTTCCATTCATTTTCGGAACAGCAGCGGGCGAGATATACCCCCAGCTTCAGTCCGGCTTCGCGGAGTGCCGCTTCATAGTGGTGCTTTTCGAGTCCTTCAGCGGGTTCAACGTAGAGCACCACGTTATAGGTCTTTGAGAAAGGTGTGTATGGCGCTCCCGGGCCGCTCATGTCAATAAAACCCTCCTGGAAGGCCACGATCGGCCCGCAGGTCACCACAGCCGCACCGTCAAGAACAAGAGTCGCACCCGATCCGGCTTTTTCCATGGGTGCGAAGAATCCCGGGAAATACCCGCTGCTGCCAAGTTTCACCCTTGGTTCTACAACATCCTTGACCGGAATTATCCTTGTGCTCTCTCCGGGAGAGGCCAGATCCAGTTCAACTTTCGCAAAACGCCTGTCTTCCGCTATCAATGCCCCGGCCTCTTCTTTGCTGATGAAAAGGGTACCGCCGGAAGTGTATGTCTTTTCGGCGAAAGCAAGGCCGGTAATGTGTATCTTGTGCAGTTCCAGCCGCATTTAAAAATTCCTCCTTTGTCATTCTGATTTCCATGTCGCCTTATTGAATTCTAATTGCATTTTGGACCAAAAAGCATTATGCTTCAGAATATATATATTTTTAAAAAACACTTAAAAACTATGCTCATGAATAAAAAATGGGGTGTGGAAGATGTTTAAAAAAATGGCCCAGAATATTGCTAAAAGCACCAGCGAAGTCATAGGGTACGGAGTACTGGTAACAGACGAAAAGGGGATGATAATTGGATGCAACGATGAGAAAAGGATCGGAGAATACCATCCGCCTTCTCTTCAGGTCATGCAGGAGAACAGGCCTATGAAGACCTCCACCTCGGATGCCGAAAATTACGGCAATGTCCTTCCGGGCTACACCCTGCCCATTCAGTTCTTTGACAGAGTACTGGGATCGGTGTCGATCGCCGGCCTCCCTGAGGAGGTAGAGCGCTATGGCCTGCTCGTGCAGAAACAGGCGGAGATAATGCTTCGCGAACAGGCCTTCCTTGAGTCTAACCTGCTTAGGGAGCGGTCTCTGCGCGACCTGATAGAGAACATCTCATCCTACGACCCAAGAGTAGGCAGCGGGGAACTTATCATAATGCAGGCCAAGGAGCTTGGTTTCAACATTTTAAAGTGCAGGATAGCGATAGTGATCGAGATGAACAGGTGGTCAAACGAAGCTGCAGAGTCCTCCTTTCAGAGAATGCTCAGAGAGGTCAGGACAAGTTTCTCCAATCCGAGGAACGTTATATGCCCGCAGGAGAATTACAGGGTGACGATCCTCCTGTCTGCAAGTTCGGACAGGGATCCTGATAAAATTTATGAAGCTGCCGAGGTCCTCTCAAAAGATTTTCTTGATAGCATCGGGGCAAAGGGCATCCTCGCGGATGTCTCGGTCGGGTTTTCTGCTTTCGATCTGCAGGGACTCTCACGTTCCATAAACTCTGCAAGAAATTCTCTTAGGCTGGCTAAGCAGCTTGGAACAAAAGGAATGATCAGGTCAGAAAAATTTACGGGCGAGGCTTTGCTGGATGCTCTTCCCCCTGGAGTGAGGGAAGAATATGTGACGAGGATCCTGAAGGGGCTGTCTTCGAGAAATGATTTCAATGAAATGAAGGAGACCTTTCTGGCATGGTGCAGATCTCCGTTTGCCAGCGGAAATGTTGCCGAAAACTTATCAATGCACAGGAACAGCCTTCAGTACAGGCTGAAAAAGATACGTTCGCTCACTGGAAAGGATCCCTGGAATTTTAAAGATGCCTTCGAACTGTGGGCTGCCTTTGTCATTTCAGATATTTCAAAAAACTGACGGAACAGAGAAGGGGCTCCAGATCCTGAGCAGTTTAAACCCAGGATAGAGATTGCCGTGCAATTGGCGGGAGTATATAATACCCTGATGTATAATTTGTTTCGATTTCATTTAGCAACGGAGGAGATATAGATGCCATACGATTTTGGCGCCATAGAACCAAAATGGCAGAAGGAATGGGCCGGATCAAAAGTTTTTGAAGTCGAGGCCGACAACAGCAAAGAAAAATTCTACTGTCTGGAGATGTTCCCTTATCCGAGCGGAGCCCTGCACATGGGGCACCTCCGCAACTATTCCATCGGTGACCTCCTGGCAAGGTTCCTCAGGAAGAAGGGCTACAATGTCCTCTATCCGATGGGCTTCGATGCCTTCGGGATGCCTGCGGAAAACGCGGCGATAAAAATGAAACTTCCTCCGGCTGAATGGACATGGAGCAACATCGAACATATGACGAATCAGCTAAAAAGGGCCGGGTACAGCTACGACTGGAGAAGAAGGGTAGAGACGTGCAACGTCAATTATTATAAATGGAACCAGTGGCTTTTCCTCCAGTTCTACAAGAAAGGACTTGTTTACCGCAAGCATGCCCCGGTCAACTGGTGCGAGGACTGCAAAACTGTCCTTGCCAATGAACAGGTGGTGGGGGACGGTGTCTGCTGGCGCTGCGGCACCCCTGTCGTGAAGCGGGGCCTTGAGCAGTGGTTCATAAGGATAACCGACTACGCTCAGGAACTTGCGGACTGTCTTGATGACCTTGACGGATGGCCGGAACGGGTCGTAACCATGCAGAGAAACTGGATAGGCCGATCCGAGGGCGTCCATTTCAAAATGGATATAGTTGATACAGACCTCAGCATTGAAGCTTTCACTACAAGGATCGATACCGTCTTCGGAGTGACCTTTGTCGCTATAGCCGCAGAGCATCCCTTTGTCGAGGCATTTGCCGGGAAGGTCGGAGGAACCAAGGCTGAAGAACTGAGGGCTTTCGCAAAAAGGATGTCCTCACGGAGCGCGATAGAGCGTACCGCGGTCGGTACGGACAAAGAGGGTATAGAAACAGGATTTTATGCCATAAATCCTGTAAACGGCAAAAAAGTGCCCATATGGATCGCAGACTACATACTGATGGACTACGGAACAGGAGCGATCATGGGTGTTCCAGCTCATGACCAGAGGGACTTCGATTTCGTAAGGAAATACGGCATCCCCGTTATCCCGGTCGTAAGGCCGGCGGACGGACCTGTCCCCGACGGAGAGACGATGACCGGGTCAGTCGACGCTGACGGCATAGCATGCAATTCAGGCGAGTTTGACGGCTTGCCCACTCCCCAGGCTATCGAAAAGATAGGTGAATGGTTCGAGGAAAAAGGACTTGGCAGCAGAGAGGTCCAGTTCAGGCTGAGGGACTGGCTCATCTCAAGGCAGCGGTACTGGGGCACTCCCATCCCGATGGTCTACTGCGACCACTGCGGGATAGTTCCGGTACCTGAAGACCAGCTTCCGGTGGAACTGCCTCTTGACATCGAGATGCCCGAGCATGGAGGCAATCCGCTAGCCCTTCGTGAAGACTGGATAAATACGATATGCCCGGTATGCGGAAAACCTGCAAGGCGTGAGACCGACACAATGGACACGTTCTTCTGTTCTTCGTGGTACTTCAGCAGGTATACTTCGCCGTGGTGTACAGATCAGCCCTTTGACAAAGACGAGGCAGCCTACTGGATGAACGTCGACCAGTACATCGGCGGTATTGAGCACGCATGCCTTCATCTCATATACGCAAGGTTCTTTACAAAAGTATGCGCAGACCTCGGCCTCCTTCCGAAAGAGATGAGAGAGCCCTTCAAAAGGCTCCTTACGCAGGGAATGGTGATAAAAGACGGGGCCAAGATGTCCAAATCTCTTGGCAACGTTGTCGATCCTGATGAAATAATCAACAAATACGGAGCTGACACGGCAAGGCTCTTCATCCTTTTCGCATCTCCGCCAGAAAAAGACCTTGACTGGTCAGAGAGAGGCGTCGAGGGAGCCCATCGTTTCCTTGGAAGGGTGTGGCGCCTCGTCGAATCGAACCTTGAAGGGATAGCGGCAGCTTCCAGGATCCGGGTGCCGATGAAAGAGATAAATACTTCTGATATCAGGGATATCAAACGCATTATCCACAATACCCTCGACAGGGTCACCAGGGACATAAGTGAAGAGCGTCAGTTCAACACAGCCGTTGCCAGGCTCATGGAGCTTACCAACGCTCTCATCGGATTCAGGCCCGGTACTCCTGATGCATGGTCAGTAATGAGGGAGGGTGTGGAGACCCTGCTCTCATGCCTTTCCCCCTTTGCGCCCCACATAACGGAAGAACTCTGGCACATGATCGGGAACGATACCTTCCTATCAGTTGAAAAATGGTTTGAAGTTGACTCGGGATCTCTCGTGGAAGACATGGTGACTGTAGTGCTTCAGATAAACGGCAAGGTCAGGGAGCAGTTCACTGTGAAGGCCGGTCTGTCGAAGGAAGAACTCAGCGAGGAGATCCTCTCGAGAGCTGAGACGAAGAAAAGGACCGAAGGCAAACGAATTGTCAAGGTCATCCCGATCCCCGGCAAGCTGGTTAATATTGTGGTGAAAGACTGATGCCCTCTCTCCTCCTGATCTCTGCCTCGGGCACGGCACAGAGACGGCTCCTGGAGGAGACAGTTGCTGATTTTGAAAAAAAAGGTCATGTGATATCAGGAAGACAGGAGGGCGGCGAATGGGGCCCCCTCCTGTCCGATAACCTCTCAGGAGGCCTCTTTGACGAAAAGAGGATCATTGTTGTTGAATCAGCTCCTCTTTTGGGGCCTTTCCCGGAAAACTTCGATACGATGGTGGATGCTGATTCACCTGTGGTCATCCTTCTGATCTATGAGTCAGACCCTGCAAAGATCTTTCCCCCGCATACGCTTGAAAAGTGCACTGTCCTGAAAGCCGCGCCCTTCCCGCGGTGGCCGCGTGAAAGAATGATGTGGACAACGGACCTGGCAGGAAAGATGGGGATAAATATTGACAGAGAGGCTGTCTCGCTGATCATTGAGCTTACAGAGGACCCGGAGGAGATAAGGCGTCAGCTCCTGAGCCTCTCAATGCTAAAAAAAGGCAGATCTGTCAATTTGTCTGATGTTGAAAGCATGTGCCTGGACGACGGGACCGGAAATCTTCTGAAGCTTCTGGATGGCCTCTGCAGCGGTGACCATGTCAAAACGGTCAGGAGCCTCAACGCTGTCTCCAAAAACGGAGATCTTATACCCCTTGTGTCTGCGATACACAACAGAATGAGGCTTGCCTGGTACGCATCGATGCATCCGGGTAAGGGAGCTCTCTTTGCGCAGTCGCTCGGAGCGAAGAACTACGCATGGACGATGGCCGGAAACGCCGCACGAAAATACGGTGCGGGCCCGATCGGCCGATTTATATTGGGGCTCATAAAAATCAACATAGATGAAAAGAGCGGTACCGGATCAGGATGGGCCGGTCTTGAGACCCTTGTGATCGAATTGATGGGCAGATAAAAAACAAACGGAGAGGGTAACTTGGCCTCTCCGTACAGATCTGTAATATTGATCGGGTCACCTAGGCAGAAAGGGATTTAAATCTAGCTGCCATCATAGCCTTGCGGCGGGACGCTGTATTCCGGTGGACGACGCCCTTTACTACCGCCTTATCCAGTACACCCTGAGCCTCGTTCAGCCTCTTTGCTGCAAGCTCGGAGTCTTTCTGTTCAACTGCATCCAGAAGCTTCTTAACTGCATTTTTGCAGCGGGTTTTCCAGAAGCGGTTGTAAATGCGGTTTCTTTCAGTGACCAGAACTCGTTTTTTTGCTGATTTCTTATTTGGCAATGCCGTCACCTCCTTCACAAAAGACAGCGGATATATTAGCACATATTGGGCATATCCTGCAACAGCTCATTCTATTTTACCCCAATTATTTGTGTTCGGCAGTAGAATTTTATTATGCATTATATAATTTTTCTTGCTCCATAGAGAAGTGTATGATATATTTACTAGGTTGCTTATAAGACAATTATGGTTATCAGAAAATGAACCACAGGAGGTGTAGTCTGTGAAACGAACATTTCAGCCGCATAACACCAGACGAAAGCGTTCAATGGGCTTTCTCGTACGTTCTGCCTCCCCAAGCGGACGCCGCATTTTGAGGAATCGTCGCCGTAAGGGTAGAGCGCGTCTTGCTGTCTAATCAGCCGTGAATTTCGGCTTTTCGTCAGCTGTCAGGCTCAGGCACGGATGGCAGTTCGACCTTGTATTCCGCACCGGACGTCGTGAAACAGGCGAGCTGGTGCGGTTGTTGTTTGTTGAACGCCCCGGCGATCCCGTACTGGTGGGAGTGACTGTGGGGAAAAAAACAGCAAACGCCGCAAAGCGTACAAGAGGCCGAAGGATGATGAGGGAAGCATTCAGGAGGCTTTTACCATGGATAAGGGACGGAGTATGGATAATAGCGTCGCTCAGGGAGAAAGCTCTGGAAAGGTCTTCCGTTGACATCTACATGGATATCGCGCATTCGCTCAAAAGAAGGGGACTCATGAGGCAGGACTGGCCCGGACCGGACTGGAATGCTGACAAGGCAGGACGAACATGCGCCTAGCATCGATGGCAGGACTTTTTCTGATCAGGTTCTACCAGGCAGCAATATCACCGGTACTGGGAGGAGGAAAATGCCGCTTCATCCCGACATGCTCCGAATATACAGCTGAAGCGGTAGAAAGATACGGTCTTATTTACGGAGCGGAACTCGGACTGCGGAGGATACTGCGCTGCGGTCCATGGGATCCGGGAGGGTACGACCCTGTGCCCGGACAGGAAGATTTAGATACACGGATCCGGATAGGAAAGTTATTTAAAGGACTTCGAAAGGTTAGGTGAAAGTTTTGGGCGCGATTTGGAATGGAGCAAGCGATCTGCTTCTCATGATCCTTGAATTTTTTTACGGCCTCACAAACTCTTTTGGAATGGCCATAGTGCTGTTGACAATAGCTGTAAGGATAGCACTTTACCCCCTCAACCAGAAACAAATGGTCAGTATGCAGCAGATGCAGAAGATACAGCCACGTCTGAAGGTGCTGCAGGAAAAATATGCCAACGATAAAGAGAAACTCAACCAGGAGACGATGCGTCTCTACAAGGAGAATAAAATTAATCCGGCAGCGGGATGTCTGCCTCTTCTGGTGCAGCTGCCGATCCTCATCCTTCTCTTCAATGTACTTAGGACATATGATTTTGCCGGGACATCCTTCCTCGGGATAATACTGGGTTCGTCGACGACCGCAGGCCTTGCCCAGGCGGTTGGCGTAGCGGCAGATCCGACAGGAAACTACGGCCTTATGTCAGTCCTGACAGGCATCATGCAGAATCCGTCGGGACTCTCAAATGCCGGACTCTACATGGGCAACCTCATTTTGCTCATAAGCATTTCATTCCTTACCTGGGCTCAGCAGAAACTTTCTTCAGCAGGGGCAAACCCGCAGATGGCTATGATGAACACAATAATGCCGTTTTTCATGGCGTTCATCTGCCTTTCGATGCCTGGCGGAGTCATGCTTTACTGGGGGCTTTCATCGCTTATCGGAGTTGCTCAGCAATACTTCGTAATGAAAAAGACGAAAGAGGAACTTCAGGTCAAGCCTGTCCTTCATAAGAACAAACCTACGCCGGCCGCAGTTGAGGACGATGACGATGAATACGAGGACGACTACGATGACGACGATGATGAATAAGAAACGGCCTCTTGCCGGACAGGACAAGAGGGACGCATGATGGACAGGGACATGGAAGAGAGGATCCCGATGCCGGAGATCGGTTCGGCGGTCTTTGAGTGCGAGTCGGTGGAAGAGGCCCGTGAGAAGGCGGCTGAGCTTTGGGGTATCAAAACTGATGATGTTGAGGCTCAGATAATATCCGAAGATAAAAAACTCTTTGGTTTCCTTGGCTGTACATACAAAGTTGAGGTAAAACCATTTGCACCCGTAACTTTCATAAAGTCATGCCATTTTGTCAACGATATTTTGGAGAGGATGGACCTTGACCTTATCCCCGAGCTGAATGAGGACGGTATGATCAACCTCGTCGGAGAAGATGTCGGGGTAGTGATCGGAAGATACGGTGAGACGCTTAAAGCGCTGGAGTATCTTACCAACCTTGCCTGTCATGATGACATGTCCACACGAAGGGTCCGTTTCGACTGCGGAGGGTACCGCCAGCGCAGGGAACAGACGCTGACCAGGCTTGCAGAATCGATAGCCAGAGAATCTCTCCGCAAGGGGACCCCGGTCAGCCTGGAACCTATGTCAAGCTGGGAGCGTCGGATAGTCCACCTTGCACTCAGGGACAATAAAGAGGTAGAGACGAAATCTATCGGTGAGGAGCCTTCAAGAAGGGTGCTTGTCTGTCCGGTGACCCGTTCAGACAGGGGAAGCTCGGATAGAGGAAGGAAAAGATCTTCCCGAAGCAGGTAGCGATCATCCGGGGCCACTAAAGATAATAAAATGAGCGAAGAGACATTTTGCCCTTCGCTCATTTTATTGTCTTTATGACTTCCGGCAGCTTTCTTTTCCGGGTCCTGTGTAAGTTTTGATAAAGTCCATCAGAGCATCCTCATCCATAGGCTCAGAGATCAGGAACCCCTGTATGTGCCTGCAGCGGCACCTCCGGACTGCGTCAAGCTGATCTTCTGTCTCCACACCCTCCGCAATGACCTCAACACCGATAGATCCTGCCAGTGCCGTTATGCTTTTGAAAAGATTGAAATGTTTTTCTGAACGGTCGATCCCTGTGATGAAACTCCTGTCGATCTTGAGAAAATCTATGGGGAGGTCTTTAAGGTAAGAGAGGGAAGAATAACCGGTCCCGAAATCATCGATAGAGACCATTATTCCTTCTCTTCTGATCATCTCGAGCTTTTCGATAAAGTCAGAAGTTTCGCCGCAAAGGCAGGATTCCGTTATCTCAAGGCCTGCGCTATCTTTGGGAAGGCTCCGGGATCTGAACTTGTCCATGAGTTTTTCCGCAAAGCTGCTCTGTGAGAACTGCATCGATGAGACATTGAAATTCACCAGGATGCCCCTGTCTTCAGAGCACAGCCTCGATGCGAGATCCAGTGCTGTGTCAATTGCGAAATCGCCAAGTTGGTTTATGAAACCGCACCTCTCTGCTATAGCTATGAAGATGGAAGGCGGGACATTCCCATATCGCTCGTTTTCCCATCTGAGGAGCGCTTCTACTGCTGTTATCCGGTCAGGACCGAAAGAGTAGACAGGCTGGTACTTAACTTTAAGTTCGCAGTTTTTTATCGAGTTTATCAGATCTACCTCCATATCAAGTTCTTTTATGGCGGACAAATAAGACTCGATGTCAAGTATAAATACCCCTTCACTCTTCTTTGCAAGCCTTCCGGCTATCTCGCCGTATCTGAGCATGTCGCTCGGACTGATCTGTGCTCCTCTCAGATATTCTGTGCATGAGACAAGTCCTATTCTTAAGCTGACCTCGTACAGCGCGTCTCCCAACGTGAAGGGCATTGCAAAAGCGCCGTAGACCTTGTTTGCTACTGAGCACATCTCGCTGTCGTCCTGATAATCGTCTATGACGATCACAAAATCATCGCTCTCCAGGTTGAAGATCTCCCCGCCATGGGCGGCGGCAACAACGGAAAGCCTGTCAGCAGCATCACGCAGCATTTTTTCAAAGAGCCTGTGTCCTAATATTTCCAGTATCCTATGGCTGTTGTTTATGTCAATAAAAAGAAGCCCGCTTTTGAAAATCATTGACGTGCTCTTCCTGTTCAGGCTTTCAATTTTGAGGATAAAGCTCTCCTTGTTTGGGAGTCCCGTAGTCTTGTCGGTATATGCCAGGTCCCTTACCTTTTCCTGCAAGAGTTCATCATCAGTCACGTCTATCGCGAAGGCAGGGTAGAAGTCCCTCTCCTTCTCCCCTATGATCTGGACAAGAAGGAAAATATCCTTATCTTCGCTGTTCTTTATGGAAAGCCTGAGCTTAAAAGATGTATCACGATCCATCCCGGACATGGGGAAGACCTGTTGTTCCTCATTGAGCAGCCTTTTGAAGCTGAAAACTTTTTTATCATTATGGATGCCGAGAAAAGAGGCGAAGTCGTCGTCAAAGTCCATGACATCCCCGTCAGGCGATACTTTGAAAAAATTGAACCCGGCCTTGCTTATCGTGGTGTTTGAGAGTTCACGGATCCTCATGTATTTCCACCTTATCACGTAAAGGTAGACAACGGTCAGCGTGATCAGGAATATACACAATAATATCAAAGCGCCGATTTTGATGAGCAGGCTGTTTTGCTGTGATCTGATGCTGTCTTCCGACGAAACCGCGACGAGCTTCCATCTGTCTGAATGGGGAAGGGCCGCGAATGAAAGGATCCTGTCATTTTTACTGCTTTTGTGATGCTTTATCACAGTTCCGGCAAGGCCGGCAAGTTCTTCTTTAAGGAAAAGCAGTTCATCAGACTCTATCAAAGTTGACAGAGGGCTGAAAAAATTGAAACTCCTGGTGAGATGCGGAAACTCCCTCAGGAAGCTGCCGGAGTACTCTACAATGCTGTTGTTCCCGTCTATCAGGCACAAAAAAGTGCCGCTGTAGGGAATGTTTATATTCTCCAGCATGGATATTTTATCTACATTTATGGCAGCTGTCAGAACTCCGATGACGGAAGCCCCGGAAAATACAGGTACGCTGAATATGACCATTTTATTGTCCGAGGATCCGCTTGTTCCGGTCATATCATTGCTCAAGATGTTTGACACAACGCTAAAGCCTCTGATCGCTCTGTAGAAATGTTCGTCCTCAACGATGATCGCTTTTTTCCCGCTCGTGCTTACATAATTTCCCTCTTGGTCCGTAAGCTGGATGAAGTCATAACCTATTTTTAATGCCTCGTGCTTTATCTGTTCTAGTCTCCTTATAAGGAGGTCTTTGTCCGACAGGTCTTTTTGTGAGGATGCAGTGTATCCGAGAGCCTGAAGCTGGATCAGTTTCGCGTTGATGCGTTCGTCCACCATGTTGGCTGCCAGTGATACCACCGACTGGTTCTGAGCGTCTGCGTGAGAAAAAAATATCGACCTTAGATGGTCAAGAAGGGCAAAGATGGCAATAAAAGTGATAGCCAGAAAGGCTATCAGAATGAAAAATGCACGGGTGGTCGGAAAATAGGATCGGAATATCTTCCTCATCTAGTAACTCCACTGTGGTCGGATTATATTACTTTAATATTATAGCAGGCAGAGATGTAAAGAACAACGAGACATAAAACAAAATAGAAGTATAAAAAAGTTGATTTAAGTTTTTTCACCTTCTTTGCCTTACGTAATATCCTTGATGCAATTTGCAGGGGATTAATTAGAATATTAGCCGTGCAACAATATTTCTCATAATCAGGAACGCGGAGGTGTGTTCATGAATAAGGATAATTTCATAACTGCTGTCAAAAAATTTGGAATAGCTGCCGCAGCCGGAGCGATCATGTTTGCGGGAGGAGCCTTCGGGACCTTTATTGCGTCGGAATACAGCGTTGTTAAGAATATCAGGGAACCTGAAGTCAGGACTGTCGCTTCGACCACTCCCGGGGCATACGCACAGGATGTTTACACAGGCAACCCCATAGTCTCGATAGTCAAAAAAAGTTCCCCTGCTGTTGTTAACATAGACACTGAAACAATGGTGAAACAGAGGATAATGACAAATCCTTTCGGAGGGGATCCCTTTTTTGAAGAGTTCTTTGGGGGAGATATCTTCGGAGGCGGCGGAACGCAGGAGAGAATGATCCCTCAGAGAGGAAAGGGCTCCGGCTTCATAGTTACGAAGGACGGCTATATCCTCACGAACAACCATGTTGTCGAGGGTGCCGACAAAATAAAGGTAACTCTTCTTGACGGAAGGTCCTTTGACGCAAAAAAAATCGGACAGGACCCTACCTTCGATCTTGCAGTAATACAGATCAAAGCTCCTGATCTTCCCGTACTTTTGCTTGGCGACTCCGATGCGACAGAAGTCGGTGAATGGGTCGTGGCCATAGGCAATCCTCTGGGTTTTGAGAATTCAGTGACAGCGGGAGTCGTTTCCGCCAAAAACAGGACGCTCCAGGCTCCGGGTGTCAATTTCCAGGGCTTCATGCAGACAGACGCTGCGATAAACCCGGGCAACAGCGGAGGGCCCCTGATAGATCTCAGCGGCAGGGTCATTGGTATCAACACTGCCATCGTCCCCTATGCACAGGGAATAGGATTTGCAGTCCCTATCAACATGGCCAAACAGATCATGGATGACCTCATAAAGCACGGAGAAGTGCGCAGGGGATGGCTTGGCGTAACAGTTCAGCCTCTGACGGCTGCTCTTGTCGATTCTTACAAAATACCTGTCAAGGAAGGGTCGATCATTGCAGACGTAGAGCCGAACTCACCCGCGGATAAGTACGGCCTCAAGAGGGGCGACGTTATCGTATCGATCGGAGGCAAGGAAGTTAAAAACAGTCAGGACGTGGTCTTTTCCGTAAGGAATAAAATGGCCGGCGACAAGGTGGATTTCGGGATATACAGGGACGGGAAAAAGAGGAACGTACAGGTCGTCCTTGGTGAGATCGACAGGGGCGAAGGGGAGAAGAGCGGCAGCAAGCCGGCCCCGGGTCCCAAGAGCTCATCGGGCTCATCAAAGCAGATGGGGATCACCGCAGCTGTTATAGACAGCGAGCTTCAGAGGCAATACAGGCTTGACTCAGACGAAGGCCTCGTAGTGACAGACGTTGACAGGGGAAGTCTCGGAGCCAGGCTCGGCCTCCAGCCGGGAGATGTCATCCTGGAAGTGAACAGGACAAAGATGAAAACGCTGGATGACTGGAACAGGGTGATGGGAGCGAAGAACAGATCTCTGGGGATACTGATGTCGAGGGGCGGCCAGACCCTCTTTATTTCGGTCGAACTGTAGCGCTGCCCATCATATAACCGTCCTTTTCTATAAGGACCGCTGCAATACCGATAAGCGCAAGTTCTTCGGATATCAAAGCTAATGACTGAGACAGGCCGGGTATATTCTCCCGGTCTGTCTCGATTTTTGCGGCCCTTCCGTCATAGCGCATCCTCAATTGAGCGTTTGCCGGAAGATATTTTTTGATTATGTCCTCTCCCGCATCTATCTTCAGGATCAGCTCTTCCGTTATGGCTGTCCCAGTCGGTATCCGTGAAGCCAGGCATGCCGCCGATGGTTTGACCGCGGTCGGCAGTTCCAGATGAGATGATATCTCCCTTATGTCTTTTTTGGAAAGGCCGCATTCAAGGAGGGGGGAGAGGGTGATCTTCGATTCCCTGACAGCTTTCATGCCGGGCCGCCAGTCGTTCAGATCGTCAATGTTGGAGCCGTCAAGCAGCCAAGGGATATCAAGCTCTTCTGCCAGTGAAGTCAGGGCATCCAGCCTCGCCGATTTGCATATATAGCACCGCTCAGGACTGTTTTCGCAGAAATCTTTGCAGCTAAGGTCGTTGTGTTCGATTTTGAAGAGCCTTATCCCGTATCTATCCGTAAAAGATAAAATATCTCTCTTGTCATCCGCGGGCAGCAACGGAGACCAAAGTGTAAATGCACACGCATTATCTCCCAGGGTCTCCTTTGCCGCATAGGCAAGCAGAGAACTGTCGACTCCGCCGGAAAAGGCTATTGCCGCCTTTCCCAGTTTTCTAATCGAGTCCGTCAGTTCTCCGTATTTTTCTTTTATGATGAGGAGGTCATCCTTTTTTCCTGTAGCAGAAATCACAGAGATCTTCGCCCTCCATAAGTGTCTTTTGTCTTACTAGCTCGAGCTCAGGGTCGAAACCGTCAAGGAATGCCGCATCACGGTCGCAGGAAATAAGGGTTCCGATATCACCGAATCCGAGTTCCCTGTAAAGGTCTGCAAAATCGCATCTTGTGACGTCAAAAGCCAGAATGGTGTCCGAGTCTTCCCTGATGCTGACCTCCAGCGCACCTCCATCATTCCATTTTGAGATGCACTTTGACTTGAGGTTTTCAAGTCCGCCGCCCCCGAGAGACTTTTCTTTGCCAAGTCCGCGTGATATTTCCTGCATCGTCCTGCGCACAAGATCATAGGTCTTTTCTTTTTCAAACTCAGCTGCAAAAGCTCTTATGACAGGTCCCAGCACCCTCATTTCGATCTCGCGCTGCTGAAGCAGCGGGACTTCAACGTAATTTTCCTTCATCTCATTTCCTCCTGCCGAACATAATATCAATAAGCAAAACACACTATTATTTTAACCTCTTATTCCCCGAAAATACTCTATCATGATAAAATAGCGAAACAGAAACATATATGAGAGGCACAAGACGGGAAAAATCAGGAGGAGGAATTACCATGACAGAGGTCAAGACCAGCGAAGATGTCATAATGGAACTCAAGGCTGAGATCGAGGCACTGAAATGCGCTATCGCGGAACAGCAGGAAAAGGCCGAGGCCAAACGAGTCATAGATTTCAACAAGGTCAAGAGCACCTTGGATGACGGCGCCAAAACCCTCCTGGCCGCAGTAAAGCCTGTGATCGAAAAATATGAGGAACCCGGAAGGGCTGCTGTCGCCAAAGTCGGCACCAGAGTATCGGATAATCCTTTCCTGTCTGTAGTGATCGCCTTTGGAGCCGGTATAGTGATAGGAAAACTTCTCGATTACTGCTGCTGGAGACCCGAAGAGGAATAGCACCCGGACCTTCTGGGCCGGGGGACAGGCAGGGTGGATATTTTGGAAACTTTAACCAATCTGATAGTCAGTTTTTTTGATCTGATCGAAGCAGAAGGAAGGACTTTCAGGGAAAAATCAGTCCTCGTCACAGAAGGATTCCTCATCATGTTTTTTGGAGTCTCTCTTGTCATCTGTGGTGTCTTTGCCGTTGGAGCAGCGTTCTACTTCTGGCTTAGCGAGTATTTGGGGAGACCGGCATCAGCGCTTATTGTCGCGGCTATCCTCCTGGGATCCGGCGCATGGACGATCTTAAAGGGAAGAATGATATCTTACGGAAAAGGGGCGTCCCGTCTTGGAACGGAGCAAAAGAGAACTGACGCTTGAAGAGGCTAAGGCCAATTTCAGGTCAGCCATGATGGAGATGGACCCTGTCCGTATGATCCGAAGGAAGCCCCTTCATGTTGTGGGCGCCGCTGTGCTTGCCGGCCTGATGATGAGCATTGCGGGAAAAAAAATTTCCCGTGCTTTCTTTCCTGGACCCAGACTGATCTCGGGAATGATCAAAAAACTGATCTAGTCACTTATCTGTGCAAGAATAAAAATGGCAGCCAGACCGTTCCGGTTTGAGTTGCCTTTTTGTCTTTTTTGACATTAGCTCCGTACTGTTAACTGTCTGGTAAGAATGGATCAGGGACCGATCCTGCCGTACAGGATCGCGAACCCGCTTGGTCCTCTTACGATCTTGTAGCCTACGCTGCCGTTCGAAAGAGCTTCCTTCTGTCTTTTGATATCCCTGATCGGTATCCTCAGATGTCCGTGTGTCCATAAAGGATCTTTGGGGTGGAACTCCTTTTTCAGCACAAAACGGAGATAACCTCCGTATGTCCATTCGATGGAAATAATATAGTATCCGCATGCAAGCACATTCTGCAGACTGAAGATATTTTTGGGCGATACAGTCGTTACGACCGAGTCAAATCTCCTTGAAACGATGTTCTCGGCATAAAACTGTGTCAGAAACTGTATGTTGTTTCCCCTGAACTCCCTGTCCACTACACAGAAACCTGTTACTGCAGAATGCTCGTATCTTTCCGGAGACAGGCTGTAGTCCGCAAGGGATTCCCTCACCCAGTCAGGTGAGATCTTGAGAGTCCTCAGGCAGACCAGGCGGCCGTCATACCTTGCCCCAACTGCTATGCCGTCTTCAGTCAAAAATCGCCTGAGTTCTTCTTCTGTGCTTGCGGCAAAGATGTCACGGCTCAGACCTAAAGCCACTTCATTGTGTAGTTCTATAGAGAATTTCTCATCTTTTTCTGACAGTACTTCGATCGTACAGGGGACTGTGAGGGATCTTCCGTCGGGCATGTGCCTCTGTACGAAGAGCTGCATTACTACATTGTTTTCCAAAGTCTGCGGCCTCCTCTTATAGAGGTTGCTTTAAAATAATTATTAAATTTGCGCAATAGTAATATTTTATCGATGATTGTCATTATTGCATAAAAATATGTATTTACACAACGATTTTTTTTGTGTGAGATAAAAAAATGAAGATGATCACGATCCATAGCGTTATAATTGGACGGCATCCTGTTCACTGAGAACAGGCCGGCGCACAGAAAGAAAAGGGGTCGTATCATGCCTGCAGCGGGAACGGACAAACCCTCAAAAGCAGCATTGGTGTTTGCTTATCTGATGGTGTACATCATATGGGGATCCACATATCTGGGGATCAGGTTCACGGTCGAGACCATACCGCCTTTTTTTTCAGGCGGTGCAAGGTTTCTCAGCGCGGGGATCATACTCTTTGCACTTAGGTCAGTGATGTCGGGATACAGGACCACTGTCAGCGGATGGAAAAATGCCTTTTTTGCATCCCTTCTTCCGTTCGTAGTTTCATACGGACTGATAACAAGCGCCGAAACTGTAGTGCCGTCGTCTATAGCCGCACTTCTCGTGGCGCTGGAACCGCTCTGGTTCTGCCTGATAGGCTGGCTCTTCTTCAAGGGTGCGAGGCCTGCGGGGAGTCACTATATCGGGATCACCTTAGGCTTCCTGGGGATCTTTTTCCTTGTTGCGGGAGACCCCAATGCTGACTTCTCCTTTGAATCGAGCTATATCATATGGGTCCTGATGCTGATCTTGAGCGGGATCACCTGGGTAATGGGGGCCTTTATTTCAAAAAATCCCCAGATCCATCAGGACCTGCTCATGTCTTCTGGCATGCAGATGATGTGCGGCGGAGCTGTAATGATGCTGATCCATTTTTTTGTTTCGGCGTTCACGGGAAATTATCAAAATATGGCCTCTTTTTCCTCCAGATCGGTCTTTGCACTTATCTACCTGATCATCTTCGGCTCTCTGGTCGCATATTCCTCTTTTCTCTGGCTTATGAGGGTGCAGCCGGCAAACAGGGTCGCTACTCATGCCTTCGTTAACCCCGTCGTCGCAGTCTTTCTGGGGTGGCTTCTGGGAGGAGAACATCTGAGCATGAACATGCTGATCGCAACGCCTCTGATAGTCGCATCGGTCATCTTCATGATAAGGGATCCCCGCAGAGATAAGCGTTAGATACGGATCCTCCCGGCTTTGACCCGCAGCGTTAGAGCGGACGAAAAAAATCCCAGGGAACTTCCCCTGAGATTTTTATCTGTACGTTTATCAAATTATTTTGGAGGCGGCACCCAGATTCGAACTGGGGATGAAGGATTTGCAGTCCTCTGCCTTACCGCTTGGCTATGCCGCCACGAAGGAGAGTATAACAACCAGAATATTGAGTGTCAAGGCACAGAAAAGCCGGAAATTTCAATTGAATATCGAAATCTTTGCATAGGAATATAAATGTATTATAATAAAGTATAGAGAAGTGTTTCTTTTTAAAAGCATATCTAAAATGTGAAATAAGACTCTATTTAGCAAAGGTTGAGGGTAAAAATGAAAATATTTGCAATCAACCCAGGAAGCACCGGAATGAAGGCTGCGCTGTACGAAGATCTGGAGATGCTATGGTCTGAATCTGTGGCATACAGTCAGGAAGAAATCGACAGATGCAAAGGGTCGCCTGAAAAAGAGGAACTCTTCAGGTTCACCAATTCGGTCGAAATACTTAAAAAGCATGGGAACGGCGTTTCCGAGCTCTCCGCCGTGGTCGGCAGGGGCGGACTGCTGCGCCCCATCTCAGGCGGTGCATGGATAATTAACGAGGAAATGGCCGCAGACCTGAGATCATGCAGGTACGGAAGGCACGCATCGAACTTCGGCGGGTTGATCGCAAAAAGGATATCGGAGGAGGCAGGATCTATTCCTGCCTTTATCGTTGACCCGGTATGCGTAGACGAGATGTCCGAGGTCGCCCACGTGAGCGGGATGCCCAATCTCCCCAAAAGGTCTGTGTTCCACGCCCTGAACCAAAAGGCAGTGGCTTACAAGGTCGCCCAAAAAATGGGAAAACATATTGATCAGTGCAGATTCATCGTTGCTCACATGGGAGGCGGAGTCACGGTCGGGGCGCACTGTGAAGGCAAAGTTATCGACGTGAACAACGGGCTCGGAGGGTACGGCCCGATGTCGCTTGAGCGTGCCGGTACCGTCCATGCGTGGGACCTTATTGATCTATGTTTTTCCGGCACATATTCACGGAAAGAGATAGAGAGGATGGTAGTAGGTGAAGCAGGAGTTGCCGCTCACATTGGAAGCAGGGATTTCCGGAAGATCGTCGAAAGGATCCACTCAGGGGACGTGAAGGCGAAACTTATAGTGGACGCGCTTGCCTACCAGATAGCCGCAGAAATTGGTTCAAGGGCCGTAAACCTTTACGGGAAGGTAGATGCCGTGATACTGACCGGAGGTCTCGCAAACAGTGCATACCTCTGTGATCTTATCAGGGATAGGGTCTCCTGGATATCGGAAGTCATCTGCGTACCGGGCGAAGATGAACTGAGGGCTCTCGTCGAAGGTGCATATAAAGTCCTTTCGGGGGAAGAAGAGGCGCATGTCTATGAAAAAGAATAATGATGTCCACGATAACAACCTCGCATTATTGAACAGTATAAAATGGGATCATGTTGTCGCAGTCACCGGCGCACTCGGCTCAGGCAAGACAGAACTGACAATAAGCCTGGCTTCAGCTATGGCTGCTGCCGGAGACAAGGTAGTCCTGTCTGACATGGATATAATAAATCCTTATTTCTGCCTGAGGGCACTGGCAGCCGACATAGCGAAAGAGAACCTGTCCGTGCTTTCTCCTCCCGGAGATATCAAGTGGGGAGACATGAGCTACATTAACCCTCTGATCAGGACAAAGATCCATGACGGATCCCGCCGATTGATAATCGACGTCGGGGGAGATTCACAGGGCGCGCTTGCACTAAAGCAGTTTGAACCTGAATTGATCAAAGCCGGATATGACCTCATATTTCTTATCAACCCCTACAGGACCCACACAAAAACTTTTTCAGAGATCGAAGCGATGAAAGACAAACTGGAAGCAACATGCGGACTGAAGGTCAGTTTTACGGCTGCCAACCCGCACCTTATGGACAAGACGACGCCGCATGACTGTGCAGAGGGGATCCTTTTGGTGGATGATTTTTCAGAAAAACTGGGCATCCCGATGCTTTTCGGGATGGCCGAAGGATCCATCTCGGCCGATGTAAAGGACATCCTTCGGGATCGTATCCCTCTGTGGATATTGCACAGAGAGATACTGTTGCCATGGGAAAGAGACAAGGTGCGTATTTAATACAAAAGGAGTGTTTCAAATGCCAAAGGGAAGAGTCGAAATACTCGAGCAATACTGCAAAAGCTGTTCCATGTGCGTGGAGGCGTGTCCCAAAAGTGTCCTTGAGATATCGGACAAGATCAACAAAAAGGGATATCGTCCAGTCGAAGCGGCAAGACCTGAAGACTGCATAGGGTGCGGGATGTGTGCGATGAGATGCCCTGATGCGGTGATCAGGGTCTTTCGTGAAGAATGAGGGGAAAAGGGGTGATCAGCATGGGTAAAACTTTGATGAAGGGGACTGAAGCGATCGCCGAGGCTGCCATCCAGGCCGGATGCAAGTATTTCTACGGTTATCCGATAACCCCTCAGAATGAGATCCCGGAATATATGTCGAAACGCCTATTTGAGGTCGGGGGGGTCTATCTTCAGGCAGAGAGCGAAGTTGCAGCTTCAAACATGATACTTGGTGGCGGCGCGACGGGCGAGAGGGTGATGACCAGTTCCTCAAGTCCGGGCATATCTCTTATGTCAGAGTCCATAAGCTATATAGCCGGGCAGGAAGTACCCGTAGTGGTGGTCAATGTGGTCAGGGCGGGCCCGGGATTGGGAGGCATACTGCCTTCGCAGTCAGACTACAACCAGGCTACCTGTGGCATAGGCCACGGAGATTTCAATCTGATCGTCCTGGCTCCTGGGTCGCTCCAGGAGGCGGTGAACATGATGCAGAAAGCATTCGACCTGGCACAGACATACAGGACTCCGGTAATGGTCCTCTGCGACGGAGTGATAGGTCAGATAATGGAAGCAGTAGAGATCCCGCCGGGACATGGGAAAAACCTTTCACAGCCGGAAAAATGGGCGTGCGGATACATGAGGGAAAGGGGCGGGAAGCGAAACATAATCAGGAGCCTCTTTCTCGATCCTGAAGAACTGGAAGCGCACAACAGGAAGCTGGAAGCGAAATGGCATGAGATCGAAAAAAACGAGACCTCATGCGAAAAATATCTTACTGACGATGCTGAAGTCGTGATCTCAGCGTTCGGGACCGTCGGAAGGATAGCAAGATCCGCAGTGGATGATCTCCGTTCGGAAGGGTACAGGGTCGGCCTCATAAGGCCCCTGATCGTCAGTCCCTTTCCGTATGATGATTTCGAAAGCCTTATGCCCAAATGCAGACATATCCTTGACGTGGAAATGAACTGGGGGCAGATGCTGAAAGATGTTAAAAGAGGCGTCAGATACAGCCTGCCGGTAAGTTTTTACGGGCGTTCGGGCGGCATGTGCCCGGGTGTGTCAGAGATCGAAGAAGAGTGCCGCAAGATATTCGCGGAGCTCTCCGGCAAGGGAGGGGACCTATAATGGCAGAAAAGATAGTATACCAGAGGCCCAGAAGCTGGATAGAGGGAGTCCATTCACACTATTGCCCCGGGTGCACCCACGGGATCATCCACAGAATGATATGCGAGACTCTTGATGAACTGGATATCCAGGATATAACTACCGGCGTCGCCCCTGTGGGATGCGCTGCGCTCATGTACGGTTACATAGACACGGATTTTATTGAAGCTCCCCACGGCAGGGCTCCCGCCGTAGCGACAGGGTTCAAGAGGATAAGGCCTGATAGGCTGATATTCACGTATCAGGGGGACGGTGACCTTGCCTCGATAGGCATGGGAGAGATAGTCCATGCTGCTAACCGTTCAGAGAACATCACCGTAATATTTGTAAACAATGCCATATACGGCATGACCGGGGGACAGATGGCGCCGACCACGCTGATCGGGCAGAAGACTACGACCACCCCCGGCGGCCGTGATCCGCAGAGGGCAGGTTACCCGATCAGGATGTCTGAACTGCTCGCATCCCTTGCCTCTCCCTGCTACATAGAAAGAGTTTCGGCCGCGAAGCCTGCCCATCTCAACGGACTCAAAAAGGCAATAAGGAAGGCATTCAAAAACCAGATGGAAAACAAGGGCTTCTCATTTGTCGAGGTCCTCTCAACATGTCCGACCAACTGGGGAATGAGGCCGACAGACGCGTGCGACTGGCTTGTCAATAACATGATCCCCTATTATCCCCTTGGGGTATTCAAGGATTTTAAGTAAGGGAGGTCCGGCTGAATGTCTGATCACACACGAACGCTCTTTTGCGCAGGTTTTGGAGGTCAGGGTGTAATGGTCCTGGGGCAGCTCGTGGCATACGGGGCCATAAAAGAAGGCAAATACGTTACCTGGCTTCCTTCGTATGGACCCGAGATGAGAGGGGGAACAGCGAACTGCGGGGTAACTGTCAGCGACAGGGAGATAGGCTCGCCCTTTGTAACAAGACCGGATGTGGTGGTTGCTCTCAACCAGCCTTCTCTCGATAAATACGAAGCCTCTGTCAAATCCGGCGGTGTTTTGATCTATAACAGTGACATGGCCAAATACACGCCCACGAGAGAGGACATCAGGGTCATTCCGGTCGATGCCTCGCAGATCGCGGGAAACCTTGGCAACGAAAGGGCGGTAAATGTAGTCATACTCGGAGTTGTCATAGCAATGTCCGATTTCATTTCTGACGATACCGCCAGGGAGATCATCAGACAAAAACTTGGCGCCAGAAAACCCGAGTTCCTTGAAAGCAACATGAAAGCCTATGAGGAAGGAAAAAAGATCGGGCTTTCAAGCTGACGAAAACATTTTTTACATTGCCCATTATTGCCGCATTACAGCCGGCAGCATGATAAACCTCCGCACATTTCTGACCGGATATGCGGGGGTTTTTT
>DCEE01000040.1:0-3627 GCA_002316795.1 Synergistaceae bacterium UBA1037 | reverse complement strand
GCTCTTGGTAGGCTTGCATCACCGGATATCAAACGGTGATTCTGACAATAAAACTGGAGGTCGATGTAGATGAAAAAGAAAATACTTGCAGCGGCAATATTGGTCCTCGTATTTGCGGGAAGCGCAATGGCGGCTCCCGGATGGGGAGGAAAAGGAGGTAAATGCGGACCCGGCGGGGGCATGCCTATGGGCTTCGGCCAGCAGATGTGGCAGGACTCAGCTCCCGAAGTGAGGGCGAAGATGGATGAGAGAGCGAAGCTCCATATCGATCTGAGGGCAGAGCTCCAGAAGGATATTCCGAATAAGGCAAAAGCCCGTGATATACACGAGAAGATACAGAAGCTGGACCGGGAGATCGAAGCCGCCCAATTTGAGGAGATACTTAAGGATCCCTCAAAGTTCAAAGCCAGGGCAACGGGTCCCAGGCACGAATTTTCCCCTGAGGACAGAGCAACGCTGGAAGAGATAAGGAAGCTCCATTCCGAGATGAGGACCGAGCTTCAGAAAGAGACGCCGAACAAGGCAAAGATCCGCGATCTTCACACAAAGATACAGAAGATAAAAAATGACCGTGACAATGCACGCTTAGAAGAGATGCTCAAAAACCCCGAGGCTTTCAAAAATAGCCGCGGTTATGGCTGGGGATGCAGAAACGGTCAGCCGCAGCAGTAGTTTGGACCTTCGAAGCCGAAGCCATACAGATCGACGGCTCCGGCTTCGAAATACCGTCATTATTTTTAATTTTTACTGCAATATAATTTCCTGATTTATGACAAAATAGTTATTGATATTTATGTATGATAATAAGAGGCGGGACGATCAAAGATCTTTTTCGGGGCGGTGGGAGCGGTGACAAAGATACTTATTGTAGAAGACGAAAAAGCAATAGCGGATGTAGAAAAGGCCTACGTGCTCCGGGAAGGATACGAAGCAGACATTGCGAGGGACGGGGTGGAAGCCCTCAGGATGTTCAATGAGGGAGTCTACGATCTTGTGCTTCTCGACCTGATGCTGCCAGGTATGAAAGGCGAAAGGGTCTGTGAAGAAATAAGGGCGGCGTCAACAGCTCCCATAATAATGGTCACAGCAAAAAGCGGTGAGGATGATGTCATAGCAGGACTTGACGCCGGCGCGGACGACTACATCATAAAGCCGTTCAGTCCAAGGGTCCTCATGGCACGGATAAGGGCCAACCTCAGAAACACCGACCGCTCCGGGACAGGAAGCACCGGGATATTAAAAATAGGACAGGATGTAGAGATAGACAACGACAAACTGACAGTGACTAAAAAAGGCAAGCATATCCCCCTCACTAAAAATGAATTTATGATCTTTTCAAAGATGGCCTCAAGGCCGGAAAAGACATGGACAAGGGACGAACTTATAATCCATGCACTTGGATATGAATACGAAGGTTTTGAAAGATCGATAGACAGCTATATCAAAAACATAAGAAAAAAACTTGCAGATCCCGAACACGATAACGGATACATAAAAACAGTCCATGGTTTCGGATACAGGATCTCGGAGTAAGCTGATGAAGCGTTCACTGCGGACCCAGATGCTTTTCCAGTACGTGGTCATCGTCATAATATGCATGCTGGTGATACCTGCCGGCATATCAAAACTGCTGGACAGGCAGTTTCGCCTTTTTTCTTCCGACAGGCTCCGCGAAGATCAGCAGGAGGCAGTACGGATCCTCGAAGAGAACTACGACTTACGAGGTCATTGGGACATAACTGCTCTCTCCGGACTGAGGGGGGACATCCTCCGATGGCCTATGGTCCATGCGGCTCTCTATGATCCGGAAGGGATACTGATAGCCGAGTTCAGGCGGCCGATGAGACATGGCGCCATGAGGGGACCTATGATGAACAGCAGCAGTGATGACCGGGGTTTTGTCAGTCCCGGAAGAGGTGAACTGACAATGAACGAACTTCCGGTGTCTTCCGGAGGCAAGGTCGTTGGCAGTGTCCGTTTCCTCTGCCTGCCCTTCATTGAGAGCAGGGAAGGCATCTTCCTGAAGAAATTCAATTCCCATATGAAATATGCAATAGGGTTCATGCTCATAATTGCGGTCATCATATCTTTTGTAATGGCTGACTTGATCAGCCGGCCTGTCCTGAATGTCTCAAAGATGGCGTCGCTTATAGGCAAGGGCAGGTATCAGGCGGATGAAGGCCTGAAGTCGGATATCACGGAACTTCAAGCACTCATAGACAGCATTAAAAGGCTCGGCCTGGGCCTTGAAGAACAGGAAGAGCTCCGTAAGAGGCTTATGAGCGACATAGCGCACGAACTCAGGAACCCTCTCGCGATAATCAAATCACACCTTGAGGCTTTTGAGGACGGGGTCTGGGAACCTACAAGAGAGAGGATCAAGCTCACTGTGGATGAAATAGACAGGCTTTCAAAGATGATCTCCGAGATCGAAAAGCTAACTTCGATAGAGAATGCCGGAAATGGCATCGTGCTTGGATCGGCTGATCTGTCCAATTTGACGGAGAGGGTCGCCATGACGTTCGACCCCCTCTACAGGTCAAAGTCCGTAGATCTGAAAAGGGAGATAGAGGCAGATGTATTCCTGGCAGCAGATGAGACGAAGATAAGGCAGGCAGTCGAAAACCTTCTTTCCAACGCGCTCAGATACACCGACAGCGGCGGGACCGTGACTCTCTCCCTTGTCAGATCGGACGGCGCGGCAGATATCAAAGTCAGTGACACGGGCATAGGCATATCCGAGCAGGACCTGCCATATATCTTTGAACGTTTCTACAGGACAGACAAGTCACGTACCAGGTCAAGCGGAGGACTCGGCATAGGCCTGGCAATAACCAGGGCGATAGTTGAAGCCCACGGCGGCAAAGTCATGGCCGAAAGCAGGGAAGGCGAAGGCAGTACATTTACAATTACGCTTCCTCTCAATAAATCATAGATACTTAACTCGGAGGTGCATTGTCCGTTGAGAAATAAACTGATCGCTGCGGCACTAATGATTTGGATCCTCTCAGCCGGAACTGCAATGGCGGAGACATTGACACTTGAAGCCTGCATAGATACTGCATTGGAGAAGCACCCGGATATGGTCGCAGCAGCGGCAGAAGTTGCTTCAAAGAAGGCCGCGGTAGGGCAGAGCGCCGCGGACAGCAGGCCGCAGGTGAGTGCAGGGGCTTCCTATACAAGGAGCGACAGTACCGACTCCACAGACGATTCAGGAAGGTACAGCACCTCCGTTTCGCTTGAACAGTCTGTCTACGACTGGGGTAAAAGGGGCCTCCGGATAGAGGGGGCAAAGATAAACATGAGTGCCGCGGAAGCGGAATACATGGATACAAGGGACAAGGTCATCGCAGCGGTCAGGTCGGCATATTACAACCTTAACAGAGCTGTAAGGCAGCATGAGGTTGCAAAGGCCAGGTATGACAATTACCAGAAGAGGCTCTCCTGGGCGAGGTCCTACTACGAGGTCGGTACAAAGCCCAAAATTGAGGTGACAAAGGCTGAAGCTGACCTTGCAAATTCAAAGCTGACGCTTGTCAAGGCCGGGTCAGCGGCAGAGCAGTACAGGGCGCAGCTTGCCTCGGCAATGGGCCTGCCGATGATGGAAATAAAAGACTTTGCAGATGT
>DCEE01000039.1:2564-17152 GCA_002316795.1 Synergistaceae bacterium UBA1037 | reverse complement strand
CTCGACGAGGACCTTTCCGAGCTTAAAAGAATGGTCTTCAGGATGGCCAGAATGTCTGGCGAAGCTCTTGAAAACGCAGTCTGGGCACTGAAAAACAGGGATGAGGCGTCTGCCCGCGAGGTCCTTGAAAAGGACGACCTTATAGATGATCTTGAAGACAAGATCGACGAAGCATGCATGGAGTTTGCAGCCCGCTATCAGCCGCTTGGCGAAGACCTGAGGACCGTTACTTCGATAATGCATATGGCTGTGGACCTTGAGAGGATAGGGGACTACGGCGGCAACATAGCCAAAACTGCCATAGACCTGGCCTCCAAAACTCCGATAAAGCCGCTGATAGACATCCCGCGCATGGTAGAATGCATCAGGAGGATGCTCGATACGGCGATGACCGCTATTGATACCAGGTCAGCCGAAAAGGCGATAGAGGTCTTCCCGATGGATGATCAGGTCGATGACCTTGAAAAACAGATAATGAGGGAACTTTTCCTGATGGTCATGGAAAAGCCTGAGAGGATCGAGCAGTCGCTTCAGCTCATGAACGTATCCCGTACACTTGAGCGGGCAGGCGACCACGTAACGAACGTGGCTGAGAGGATCGCATACATGTACACGGGAAAGACGGTCAAGGCCTCCCAGCACAGGAGAAAACGGGATATATAGGAGGAAGCCCCATGGCTGAAAAAATTCTCATCGCAGATGACGAGGAAAGCCTTGTAGAGTTTATCGGAAGGGCCTTGAAAAAGCACGGTTACAGGGTCATAGCGGCATACGACGGAGACAATGCCCTCTTCCTGATCGGGGAGGAGCTTCCCGACCTTGTCATCCTTGATCTGATGATGCCCCTTATGGACGGCTGGGAGGTCTGCAGGAGGGCAAAATCAGACCCCGCGACAAAGGACATTCCGATAATCATGCTCACTGCGAGGAGTTCCGCAGACGATGCAGTCCAGGGCCTTGACCTGGGCGCAGACGACTACATGAGAAAACCTTTCAGCCTGGACGAACTTCTGGCCCGCGTAAGGGTCCTTCTCAGAAGGAAAAAAGACGACGAAATGAGCAGGATCGTTGAAGAGGGCGGCCTTAGGATAGACAGGGAAGAGCGCGAGGTCTTTCTGCGAGGGACCCTTCTTGACATAAGCCCCATGGAGTTTGAGATACTGGAGCTCATGGCGGGAAGGATGGGGCGGACCCTTTCAAGGGAGGAAATATTGAAGAAGATATGGGGCATCGGCGGAGAGGATACCAGGACTGTCGACGTGCACATCTCAAGGCTGAGAAAAAAGCTTGATGACGGTGTGAAACCGCATCTTGCCATCCAGACGCTTAGGGGCCGCGGATACAGGCTTTCATGGGAGGATGAGCAGGAACATGTTTAAAAAGATGACCCTAAGAAAAAAAATGGCCCTGCTGCTTACGATCTCTGTCGTCTTCATAGGCATTGCAGTCTGGGGATTTATTTACAGGAACGAACGCAGGGAAGTGATCGAAGAGAACAGGGAGGTCCTTTCCCGCTACCTTGGCCTCTTTGCTGCTGAGGGAGAAGGCAGGGGCATAGAGGGTATCAGGGAAGTACAGGCCTTCTGGGAAAAAACATATCCCGAGGGCAGGCTCACCGTCATCAACACGATGGGAGAAGTCGTGATAGACAGCAAGAGCGATCCCAATGAGATGGACAACCACTACAAAAGGCCTGAGATAATAAAGGCTTTTGAGGACGGCAGCGGGTCCGAGCTGAGATACAGCAAGACTCAGTCTGAGTGGCAGAATTACATGGCCAGGAGGGTGATCATTCCGGGGACCCCGGGTCAGGGGCTCGTTATAAGGCTCTCATACCCCCTTGAGGAACTGAACAGCCTGGCGGCTTCTATGGCGAGACCGTTCCTCTACTCACTTGAACTCATGCTTCTTGTGGTACTTTTGGGCTCATACCTTATGCTACATTTTGTCACCAAACCGCTGGACCTGCTCAGCGGGTCCGCAGAGACGATCGCAGCGGGAGGAACGGCACGCTTCCCGATAACCAACGATCCGCAGATGCAGAATCTCTCAAACGCCCTAAACTCAATGTCTGACTCGCTGAAGCTCAGCGTCAGGGAAGCACAGGAGAGGAAAGAGGAACTGGCCGCCCTAGTCGGAGCCCTTCCTGTAGGCATCATTCTTATAGATGAGGCAAGAAAAGTCCGATACATGAACAGCGCCGCTTCGAAGATATGCGGCAGGCAGGGCAACGAGCCTGCAAGAGGACTCTCTGTCGAGGTCATACTCCCCTCGGACGAACTGTGTTCAATGTTGGATGAGAGAGACGGGACCAGGCTTGTCAGCCTGAAACGCGCTGCAGCTTCGAAGCTGGAAATGACCACGCTCACTCTTGCCAGAGGGAGGATGATCGTGCTGCAGGATCTGACGGAGAAGGTAAAACTTGAAGAGGCGAGACGGGATTTCTTCATTGATGCCGGACATGAGTTCCAGACGCCCCTTACTGTGATCAGGACCGGCCTCGAGATGCTGATGTCCGGCGGTTCCGTAACGGAGAAAGAGGACCTCGATGCTTTAAAAAGCATGATAAGGCAGCAGGAGAGGATAAGCGGCCTTGTCGACGACCTTCTGTTCCTCGTGAAGCTTGATCTCGGGACCTCCGTTGAAAACAGGGAAGAAGTCAACATGAGAGAAATGATATACGATGTAATTTCCGACGTGAAACAGCTTCCATCAGGCAAAAATATTGAGATAAAGGCAAATTTGCCCGAAGGGCCGCTCTCATACAGCGGTGTATACGGAGATATAAGAAGGGCTCTGCTTAACCTTGTCGAGAACGGAGTAAAATATGTATCTTCAGCCCGCGATCAAGGCGGAAGGGTGGATATAACTGTCGGGGATTCAACTGAAGCTCTCCGGATAAGTGTTGACGATAACGGTCCGGGTGTGCCTGAAGAGGAGAGGGAACTTATATTTGAAAGGTTCCGGAGGGGCGATCACCACAGGGCAAGAAGAGGCAGTTCCTTTGGAGGATACGGGCTTGGACTCTCCATTTCACGAAGGATAGCTGAAAGGGAGGGCGGATCCCTGGAGATAGAAGGCTCCGGGCTTGGCGGAGCATCCTTTATAATGACCCTTCCCAGAAAACAGTCATAAAGCGGTAAAAAATGCAGGAGAAGGCCGTCAATGAGCCTTCTCCTGCATTTTTTTATTGTGCGCCACTGCTTTTATAAGTCGAAGACTTTCAGTACCGCGGGGCTTTCTTCTTTTCCGATATAACTCCCGATGACGAATGCCGCTGCTGAAATGAGAAGCGTAGGAACTATGGCTGTCGTTCCCCCTATGCTCGTCTTTGTGATGTTGAACCAGAAAAAGGCCGCGCATCCGCTGAGCATCGAAAGTATGGCACCTGTCGAGTTCGCCCTCTTCCAGTAGAGTCCGAAAAGTGTGGGGCAGAAGAAGACCGCTTCAAGGCCTCCGAAGGCGAAGAGGTTGATCCATACCAGCAGGGACGGCGGCTTCATTGCCGCGAAGAAGACGATCGTCCCGACCACACAGGTCACTGTAAAGCTCATTGACTTTACCTTCGAAGGAGGCAGGCGGTCAGGGTCGTTCTTTGCCACGTAGTGGAAATATAGGTCCTTGACTATTGCGGCCGAGCACATGATGAGCATCGAGTCGACGGTGGACATTATCGCGGCAAGCGGGCCGGCTATGAAAACACCTGCCCAGAAGGGCGACATCAGTTTTACGGTAAGCGTCGGCACTGCCAGATCGCCGATCTCGATCCCCGGGATGACTGCCCTCCCCATCGCGCCTATCAGGTGCATTGCAAGCATTGTGAAACCTACGGCGAAAGTGCCTATCACCATTGCGTTGTGCATCGACTTTGAATCTTTGTATCCGAGACACTTCTGTGTCGTCTGGGGAAGTCCCAGTATCCCGAATCCGACAAGCACCCAGAATGACAGGATAAAGGGCTTTGGGATGGAATTTCCGGCTCCCCCTGGAGTCAGAAGGTCAGGGTCGATCGACCTGAGGGTGTCCATGATGTTCGCCACCCCTCCTCCCGCCGAAGTGACGGCAAAGAGCAGCGCAACGGATGCCAGAAGCATCATGATGCCCTGGATAGTGTCTGTGAGGACCACTGCCCTGAAACCTCCTATGGTCGTGTAAATTATTACCGTTATGCCGAATATGATCAGACCTGTCCGGTAAGAGTACCCCGTTATCGACTCAAAGAGCCTTGCTCCGCCTATGAACTGGGCCAGCATCGATGCCATGAAGAAGACGAGCAGCGCCACCGAGGCTGCGATCACGACACAGTCACTGCTGTAACGGGCCCTCAGGAAGTCAGTTATAGTAACGGCCTTTGTCCTCCTGGCTATCAGGGCGAACCTTTTTCCCAGCACCCCCAGGGTCAGGAATGCCGTAGGGACCTGTATCATTGAGAGCAGTATCCATCCAAGCCCCACTTTGTATGCTATTCCTGGGCCGCCTACGAAGCTGCTTGCGCTTATGTAGGTCGTAATGACCGCCATTGCGAGTACGAACCCGCCCATCGATCTGCTGCCGATGAAATATTCCTCCATGAATCCGGCGGTGTCAGTTTTTTTTCTTGATCTGGCATTTCCCCAGAATGCTATCCCCATTATGAAGGCGAGATAGATGACAAGCGGAAATATCATTCCTGTACGGTCAGTCATCTTTACCGGCCTCCTCGCCTTCCTCGAGGTCTATCTCAGTGAAGAAGTACCTGACACATACCCAAAGAAGCGACGAAATGCCCACATATCCGACAATGCAGCTGTAGAAGAACCACTCCGGAAAACCGAAAACATAACCGTACTCCGAGGGATCGTCCCCAAATCCGTAAGCTGTCACATACCACCATGCAAAAAAGAGCAGATACAGGCCAAGAACTATCAAAGTCTCTTTTTTTACGTTTTTTTGAATAGCTGAGTCTTTCAATGTCAGTCCTCCCCGTCTTTGATCGCCAAGATAAGTATAGACCTCTAAATGCAAAAACTGTATGATTGTAGCATATTGATCAATGTCAAAATGCCATGAAGGAGTGAAAGCCGTGGATCTGAATGAAGCTAAAACTAAAGGATATGAAAAACTTGGAGAGACTGTCTGCAAAAAACTGAACAGCCTGGGGTACTGTGCCTGGTTCGTAAAAAACAAGGAAGATGCGTTAAAGGCTGCTCTGGGACTGATCCCCGAAGGAGCCTCCGTAGGAGTGCCGGGAACCGTTACCGTGAGGCAGATAGGCCTGATAGACGAACTTAAGAAGAGGGGGTCGAAGGTTTCCGTCCACTGGGATCCTGACCTCAAGCCGGAAGGAAAAGCCGCAAGGTTTTTGGAGGAACTATCCTCGGACTGGTTCGTAACGAGTACCAACGCCCTGACTGCCGATGAGGGCGTATTTGTGAATATCGACGGAACGGGCAACAGGGTGGGCGCAATGGCATGGGCTCCGGGCAAGCTGCTCTATATCGTAGGGATAAACAAGATCACCACAGATATTCCGACTGCTCTTAAAAGGGTCCGTGACAGTGCGACCCCGCCGAATGTCATACGTTTGAACGGTAAGGCTCCCTGTGCATCCGTCGGCCACTGCGTAAACTGCAACAGCACAGAGAGGGTCTGCAGAATAGTCACTATGATGGAACGCCCTCCCTTTGGAAGGGAATGCCATGTGATAATAGTGGGCGAAGAACTGGGGTACTAGCATGAAGGGATATTGGGGCAGGATCCTTTCAATAGACCTGTCCGACAGCACCATAACTGAAATAACTCCTGATGAAAAGCTGTACAGGGATTACCTTGGCGGAAGCGGTATAGGCGCCAGACTGTTGTTTGACATCACAGGACCTGATACAGACCCCCTCGGTCCGGATAACCCGATAATATGGATGACCGGACCATTTACAGGGACAAAGGTACCGACTTCAGGCCGCCACCAGATAACCTCCAGATCGCCGCTTACAGGGATATTCGGCGAGAGCGATGCCGGCGGCAGGTTTGGAACAACGCTGAAACGTTCAGGATGGGACGGACTTATCGTCAGAGGGATGTCTGACACACCTGTCATCATTGTTATCAAGGACGATAAAGTGGCCATAGAACCCGCAGGGGACCTGTGGGGAAAGGACACCTTCCATACAGACGAACAAATGAAGGAAAGATTCGGACCTTCATGTGAGACGTCGTGTATAGGAGCAGCGGGCGAGAGACTGGTGCCTATATCATGTATAGGCCATGACGGTGCAAACGCCAGAATGAGCGGAAGGTGCGGATTTGGAGCCGTTATGGGATCGAAGAAACTAAAGGCCGTGGCGGTTATCGGAAACAGGGAGCCGGAGATCGCAGACCCTGAAAGGCTGATGGCACAGCAGAAAAAAATGGTCCCGATCATCGTTGAAAAGACAAAGGGCATCCACCTGCTCGGTACAGCCGGGGGAACTGCCGCAGCCGAAAAGATGGGAGATCTGCCGGTCCAGAACTGGCGAAGGGGAAACTGGCCCGATGCCGAGAAGATAACAGGACAGGTCATGGCTGATACGATACTCAAGAAAAATTATTACTGCGCGTCCTGCCCGATCGGATGCGGCCGTGATGTGGAGATAGCAGACGGCAGATGGGCGGGTGTCAGGGGAGCCGGCCCTGAGTACGAGACACTGGGAATTATGGGCGGATCATGCCTGGTCAACGACATGGAAGCCATTACCTACGCAGCGGACCTCTGCAACAGGCACGGCGTAGACACGATAGAGGCTGGAAGCGCGGTCGCGATGACAATGGAGTGCTTTGAACACGGACTGCTCACGGCAGAGGATCTTGACGGCATCAGTGCAGAGTGGGGAAGCGCGGAAGCCCTTGTTGCCCTGACCGGGAAAATATGCATGGGTGAGGGGGCTGGAAAACTTCTCGGTCTCGGAGTCGCGGGCATGACAAAAATGATACCCGGATCTGATAAGTTCGCGATACATGTCAAAGGACTGACGCTTCCGGCGCATGATCCCCGCTGCTTCAGCACGATGGCGGTCGGCTATGCTACCAGCAACAGGGGCGCATGCCACCTTACGGGAGCAACATACTTCTTTGAGAAGACCGCGGTCATGCCCGAGTTCGGCTATGAAAAGCCCCGCCCAAGGTACACAGAGGGCGGCGAGGGTATAATGAACTTCCATGCGCAGAACCTGATGGGGTTGATGGACTCCCTCAAGATGTGCAAGTTTACGATTTACGGCGGAGTCAATGTCACTGAGATCTGCGAATGGTATGAAGCGGTCACAGGCATAAAGACGTCCGTCAAAGAGATGGCTTTGGCCGGAGAGAGGATATTCAACCTGAAAAGGCTCTATAACGTACGCCTTGGCCTCTCCCGTAAGGAGGATGGCCTTCCCGAAAGGATACTCACAACACCGAGGAATGACGAAGGAACGGGTAACTATACCCCTGTCCTTGAGCCTATGCTCGACGAATATTATGAGATACGCGGCTGGGACCGTGACGGGATACCTAAACGGGAGACGGTGGAAAGGCTCGGGCTGGACCAGAAATATTTTTAAGGAATATCTTTATGTTGGCCGGAGTCTCTTTTGACCTTCCGGCCATTTTATTATGAGGAGCGGGCAGGATAAATGAAGCTGAAGGTCAGGCCGGAATATGCTGAAATATACGGGACAGATATCTCCTCACTTCCGATGCCGAAAATAGGAGAGAGCATAAGGGATTATGTGCTCCGTTCAGGTCTTGGAAAAGAGGAGGATATCCTCGCGGTGGTCAACGGCAGGGCGAAGTCCTGGGACTATACACTTTCCGAGTCAGATGTTATTGAGATATACCCGATGGCCGCAAGCGGCTGATGATCGTCTGAGGTCATTCGGACGGCCTGGAACATTATCCGACCATGCCGGTCATTTCAGTATCAGAAACCCCCTGCCTTCGGCATCTGTGAGAAGATATTCCTCTGCGGTTATCTGGACAGGGACTTTTTTCATCTCGTCGGGAAACCTGAAAGTGTGGATCTTTCCCAGCGGTTCTGTCTTGCCTTCGGGCGTTCCGGCCGATCCTTCCCCATCAAAAACCGTTCTTCCGTCGCGGTATATTTGGGCCCGGTACTCTGCAGACTGTGGGCTCCTTGAATTCCACCCGGAGGTCACTGAGGATGTGACTTCGACATAGCCGTCTTTTTTTACGATAAATACTTTAACTGCCCAGTTTCCCCTTATCTTCATGTGATCTATCATCAACTCTGTGTCGATGTCGCTGAAATTCTCCCAAATGCTCGGTTCCATTGCAGTCCTTTCGGCAAGGAGCGTGACCGCTGAAACCGCGAGTATCCTTGTCTGTTCCTTCTCATGCGCCTCATAGGCAGGTTTTGTATAGACCCTGTAGCCCATAAAGATCAGTGAGGCTGCGAAGATCAGCCCAAAAATGCCTGCCATTATCTTATGAAGTGTGGATGACCCGTTCTCATTCATCATGTGAATATTATACCCTATGGATGGAGGGGTCTTACGGTACATTCAAATAAGCCTGAAAGAAACGGATAAAGTGGTAGAATGGACGACGGTGATGAAAATGGATACAAAAGTATTAAGGGAGCAAATATTACTGATGAGCTCCCTTTTCAAGTGGACTTTCTTTGCAGTAATGGCCGGTGCGGTCGTAGGAGCAACAGCGGCAGGCTTTCTCTTGGCCCTCGACATGGCGATCGGATACGTATCTTCCTTCAGCGCATGGAGATACTTTCTTATATTTCCTGCCCTTCTGTTCAGCCTCTATTTTGTCCGTACGTTTGCCCCTGAAGCTGCAGGTCACGGGACAGAAAAGGTCATTGATGCCGTTCACAGGAGGGCGGGAATAATCGATTTAAAGGTAGTTCCCGTAAAGCTGATAGCAACGATCGTTACCATTGCCGCAGGAGGTTCGGCAGGTAAGGAGGGGCCGTGTGCACAGATCGGCGCAGGCTTGATGTACGGCATTTCCAAAATTTTCAGGCTGGATGAATCAGACAGGAAAAAACTCGTTATCTGCGGCATTTCGGCTGGGTTTTCAGCGGTTTTCGGGACTCCCATCACCGGTGCGGTATTTGGCGTAGAGGTCCTCTTTGTCGGCCAGATGTTCTACGATGTACTTCTTCCCTCCTTCATAAGCGGGATAGTATCATGCTTTGTCGCATCCCACCTCGGAGCGGGACATCTTCCGGCGTTTGCGGTCAATGTTCCGGTCCTTGCTCCCGGCCTGATAGGCTGGTCACTCTTTGCGGGGATCTTTTTCGGCATCATCTCAGTTTTCCACATAGAATGCCTCCATGCGGTCGATAAAAAATTCAAGTCACTGAATATCCCGGACTGGCAGAAACCGCTTCTCGGCGGTGCGATCCTCCTTGTGCTCAGCGCCTTCTTCGGGACCCGATATCTTGGTCTGGGAATGGATACGGTCGACCAGGCTATAAGGGGATATGATGTGCCGATAGCGGCCTTTGCGCTCAAATCCTTTGCCATGGCGGTCACCCTTTCGTGCGGAGGAAGCGGCGGGGTGCTGACCCCAACGCTCTTTGTGGGCGCTGCGGCAGGTTCGCTCTTTGGAAATCTTTTCGGCCTTGACCCTTCGGTCGCAAGTGCCCTTGGTCTTGCCGGGGTACTCGCAGGATCGACGAACACCCCCATAGCATCCACGATACTTGCCATGGAACTCTTCGGGGCTTCGATAGCTCCTTTCGCCGGGCTTGTATGCGCGGTATCATACGTCGTGGCGGGACACAGGAGCCTCTACCCGAGTCAGGTGATGCTGAGGCCTAAGGCAAGAACCTTCGTCAGGCGCAGCGTCGACGGCAAAACAAAGATCACCGGCCGTTTTGAAGGAGTGTCATACGGGAGGATCATTCGTTTCCACCTGGAAAAGATATACAACAGGATAATCAAAAGAAAATAAAGTGTCTGAAGAGAGGCGATATTTTTATGGATCCGGAAAGGATACCCAAAAAAACGATCAACAACATCCTGACAGTTATCGCAGCGCTATTTCTCATGTTCTGGGCATGGAAATGGTTTGGCCCCGGATCCGCTGAGATCAGGCAAAGCGGAGAAGCCGAGCTCAGGCGGAGTGGACTGAGCCTGGCGGACCTTATCTGGGTCAGCGTCGCCGTGACTTCAGCGGGTTATCTTCTCTGGAGGGGGCTCACTGCCCTCTTCTGGCACAAGTACTTCAAAGACGGGACTCCTCCTGACGATATGGAGGAGTAGATATATCAGAGCCTGTGATATTCAAAGACCTCGATGCCCTTTTCGGCGGCGACGGTCCTTACCCTTTCTTCGTCTTCGCAGGGATAACTGCATGCCAGGCCGCAGCTTGAAGATATCTCTCGGGGAACGGGGATGATCTTTACTTTAAGACCGAGGCTCCTGCATGATTTTTCAAAGAAGAGAGCCATGTGTGTAGTATCAAAAGTCGCAATGCATTCCAATGTGGTTTCACCGCCCTGTCTTGCTATAAACCAGTTATTCCGCAATTATACGTGGACGCTGGTTATTTTGACAGGTAAAATTCACTAGTCGACTTACTTATTAAGTTTCATTTTGTCCAACTATCAGAGGGGGTAAAGGAATAATGTTTCCAGCAAAAAAAATCACAATAAGTCTCTTTGCCGTGCTTTTCCTTTCATTGATCATCACCGGTGCGGCATTTGCTCAGGATGTAATGGGCTGCGTAGATCCTCAGAAGATAATGTTCCAGCATCCCAAATTCGAGCAGATACAGAAACAGATCCGTGATGTAACGAACAAGAAGCAGGAAGAGGCCAAGGCGGCCATAGAAAAAGAGACCGACGACAAAAAGAAAGCCCAGATCTTCCAGAACAAAAGAACAGAAGCTGCCAACGAAGAAAGAAAACTCATGGAGCCGATCTTCAAAGATATAAACCTTGCAATAAGGACGGTAGCAAATGCAAAGAAGATCACTGTGGTGGTGGATAAGGGAGCCGTCTTTTACGGAGGTACGGATATCACAGACGACGTAATTGCTGAGCTTAAGAAGAAATAGGTACCAAAACATTATAATATCGACAAAAGCCCCGGTGCGGAATATCCGTGCCGGGGCTTTGCATATGTGCCGGATCTCCCTGCCCGGGAGAGATCATGAGTCAAATAACGGACATTTTGATATACTTGTCAATATCAGAAACTGAGGAGGTAGTGGACAATGTCATGCAGTGTAAATATCGGTATGGAGCAGGTGGCCATCCCTGAGGGATGCAACATCATAATAGGACAGAGCCATTTCATCAAGACGGTAGAGGACCTTTACGAAGCTCTTGTGACATCGTCTCCCGCGATAGAGTTCGGTATAGCTTTCTGCGAGGCTTCGGGAGACTGTCTTGTAAGGCACGACGGCAACAAAAAGGATCTTGTGGATGTGGCAATAGAAAACGCCAGGGCGATCAACGCAGGCCACGTATTCGTTGTCATTCTGAGAAACTCTTTCCCGATCAACGTCCTTGACAGGATAAAAAATGTGCAGGAAGTCTGCCGTATCTTTACGGCGACAGCAAACCCGCTGCAGGTGCTCGTTGCAGAAACGGAACAGGGCAGAGGGGTCATAGGTGTTGTCGACGGATCAAAGACAGTCGGAGTTGAGGATGAAAAGGGTCAGGAGTGGAGAAAGGACCTGCTTCGCAAAATAATTGGGTACAAGAGATAACTTTCTTCCGTATCGGCATATAAGGCCGGCATCCCCTGCAATGGGGCATCGCCGGTCTTGTTTTTATATATACACTTTTTTGTGTCTGGTCCCGATAACGACGCAGAGGGCCGATATCGCAAGTCCCGGAAAGAGAGGATCCCCTGGGAGGGAAGAGAGGCCCCAGACCACAGTGCCGGAAAGGCCGGCGACCGAGGCGGCAAGCGCCCACTTTGGAGAGAGGGAGCCGGGACGGATCACAGCCGCGGCAAAGGGCAGGAATGTTCCCGATCCCCTGAGCCCCATGCTTAGGTAGCTCCACTCAAGTATCATCGACCCGGCCCCCGTGATCCCCGCCAGTGCCGCGGCTGCGACAATGATACCGATGAACAGCCTGTGGATCATTACTTCCTTTTCACCGTGCGCCCGCATGAATTTTACAGGGACAAGGTTTTTGACTATGTTGGTCGATACTCCGAGGATCAGGCCGGAGGCACAGCCGATAACCGTGATGAGTATTCCCCCCCATATTATTCCTCCAAGGAAAGGGGGGAAAGAATCCATAATGAACCAGGAGAGAACTTCATCCGGCCTCATCTCAATGCCCTTCGCCCTTACGGTAAGCCCCACCCAGGCTCCAAGAAGACCCATAGGAGGCATCAGGATCGCCGATGCGAAGGCGCCTTTCCTCGCGGTCCCGGCATCTTTGGCTGCGGCAAGCGACTGGATGTAGATCTGCGTGGTGAAAACACCAACTATCATCGACGCAAGGTAACCTATCTCCGGAACAAAGCCCCTACCGAAAGGGTCAAACCAGGGATCAAAGAACAGCCTTGAGGCTACGTACCCAAAAGAGCCTCCGCTCAGGATCGCCATTACGAAGCAGGACAGCAGGACGAAATAGAGCAGGATTATCTTTGCCCCGCCGAGCGTGCTGAAGCTTCTCAATCCCCCTGCGGCGATGAAGCCTATTATAGAAAGGCCGGCGAGGAGAGAAGCTAAAAGCGATGAGATGGGAAAGAGCCCCTTCAGCAGGGCTATGCACGAAAGAAACTGAGCGGCTATCGATATGAAGGTGCCGATCGTAGACGAGAGGGTAGCGGTGAATGATATGGATCGTCCGCATATGCTCTCTTTCCCGCCGTAGTTTTCAGCAAGATAATCGGCTACAGTAGTAACATTTGAATTTCTGAGCGGAACGGCAAACCTCAGCCCAAGCAGGAGGCAGCCGACCCCGCCGCCCAGGGTGAACCATATCGCGGTCAGCCCATGGCTGTATGCCATCTGTACAGTGCCCACTGTTGACGCACCTCCGACGAGTGCGCCGAGAAGTATCCCTGTCACTCCGGCAGCGGAAGACTTCCTCCCCCCGAGAGAATAATCTTTCGGCTCGGAAGCCCTGGTCCCTATCAGAGTTCCCGCTCCTACGAAAAGAGCAAGAGTTGCTGCGGCTGCCAGGTAAAAATAAAACAATACTCCACCCCGTCTCTTGTCAATACGCGGATATATTACCTCTTTTGAGGTCCGAGCGCTATTATATAACTTGTGGCGTTCGAGCCTCTCTGATATTCTCTACCCGGAGGATGAAAAAATGGCAAAAAAAGAGATGAACAGATATAAATGCAATGAATGCGGATATGTGAGCCTGACAATGGTCGGCAAATGCCCAAAGTGCGGCGTATGGGGAAGCATGGAGGAGGAAGCCCCTATCACCATGACGAAGGAGGGAATACCTCCTGACGTAAAAGCCGCTTCTCCTCTCAGAGGCCTTGACGTGGAGGAGCAGGAGCGCGTTTCGTCCGGGATTGCCGAACTTGACAGGGTGCTCGGGGGAGGATGGGTCCCCGGAGGTGTGGTATTGCTCGGAGGCGAACCGGGGGTGGGCAAGTCGACCCTGCTGCTTCAGGTGTGCGCGCAGATGGCACAGGGCGGAAGAAAGGTCCTCTACATATCGGGAGAGGAATCCTCGGGACAGCTGGCGATGAGAGGCAGGAGGCTTGGCCTCATGCCTGAAGGACTCTATCTTCTATGCGAGTATGACCTCCCGTCATCGCTGAAGGCCGCGGAGAAATATGATTTTGTCGTCGTGGACAGCGTCCAGGCCTTCAGAGCCGATGCAGAAAACGGATGGGCCGGCTCCCCGAACCAGGTCAGAGGCGTCGCCTCTATGACGGTCGAAATGGCAAAAAACTTCCGGGTACCTACGGTCATGGTCGGCCACATTACAAAGCAGGGCCAGATCGCCGGTCCTAAACTGCTTGAACACATGGTCGACGTAGTTCTTCTCTTCTCCGGAGAACAGAACTCGCCCAACAGACTGCTCAGGGCAGAGAAGAACCGTTTCGGAAGTACGGATGAGCTCGGGATATTTGAGATGTCTGAAAAGGGGCTCTTTCCTGTCCTTGACCCGAGCAGGCTCTACTGGGACGGTACAGATCTGGGAAGCTCCGGCGTAGCTATAGCGATGGTGCTTGAGGGATCGCGCTCCCTTGCGGCGGAAATACAGGCTCTTGCCTGCAATTCTCCCTTTCCCTACCCCAGGCGGACCTCAAGAGGCCTTGAAACGAACAGGCTCCAGCTCCTTCTCGCAGTCCTTGAAAAAAGATGCGGCATATTTTCAAGGAACAGCGATGTATACCTGAACATAACAGGCGGACTGACGCTGAGGGACCCCGCTGCCGACCTTGCAGTATGTGTCTCGCTTGCCTCGACGCTCAAAGATATCCCCCTGCCGGCTGACGTCTGCTTCATAGGCGAAGTCGGGCTTGCCGGAGAGGTACGGCCTGCCGGAAGGACGATGATGAGACTGAAGGAGGCATCAAGGCTCGGTTTTAAAAAGGCAGTGATAAGCAAAAGAAGCCCGAAGGATGATTACCCGATGGAGACTGTAAGAGTATCGTCGCTGAACGATGTGCTGG
>DCEE01000039.1:0-2478 GCA_002316795.1 Synergistaceae bacterium UBA1037 | reverse complement strand
GCTGTTCCTTAAGGGTTAAAAACCTTGCTGAGCCGTCGCTGAGCGATAGCTAAGCGGTCGCTAAGCAATCGTAAATACGGTCAAACGATCGTCAAACGTTGGCAAGCAATAGGCAAACGGTCGTAGGGGCCAAGGGCAGGGGTGGGGAATTTGCGGCGTGGTCAATGCCGCGGGGAATTTGCAGCCTCTGGGCTGCGGAGAATTCGCGATGTTCGTCGCTGGGGAATTTGCTCGCTTCGCATCGCGGAGAATTGCGACCAAAGGCCGCGGAGGTTTAAAAGCACCGTCGTTGCCGGCAGTGGCCTAACTCTCAAAGGGACGTGCGTTTATGGATCCGTCTGTCAGCCTCAATGTAAACTTCATTGTCAGCGCGGACACCGACAATAATAATCAACATTTCATCATTGGTGCGAACTAATTTATAAACGATGCGAAGTCCGGATCTCTTTAGTTTGATTTTAAACAGGTCTGCCAGCTTTGCAGTATTTCTGTTCCCTAACGGGGTACCATGGCCTCCTTCAGATTTTGACTTTGGATTTGACGATACTTTAGCAACAGCTTTGAGTACCAAAAGTTTTTGTGAATTATCCAGCCTTTCCAGGTCTTTGTTGGCTTCGGGAAGATATGATACTTTCCAGTTCATTCAAATTCGATCTCATCGGTATCGGAAAGATCCTGATCGTTATACCCATATTTCCTCTTAATTTCTTCCGAGGATATTAATTTGTCCGGATCATAATTCTTCATTCGCTCTTCAGACAATGCCATAAGTTGAAAATTTTCAAGATCTTCAAGCATGATTTTATATTGTTCAGGTGATATCAAAATACACTCAGGAATATTATTTTTGAAGACTACTTTGGGACGGCCGGTTTTGACGCTTTCAAAAATTTTCCCTGCCCGTCCTTTGTTGAATTCTGTGATAGATATTATGTCATCAAATAATGAAGGGCTCATGGTTTTGGTCATTTCTACACATCCTTGCTCTGCATTTTGTTACATATTAAGTAATATAAATAAATTTGTCAATAAATATGTCAATATAAATTATTCTAAGTTTAAGAGCGGCTGAGCAATTGCTGAGCAATAGCTGAGGTTGTAGGGGCCAAGGGCAGGGGCGGGGAATTGCGGCGTGGTCAATGCCGCTGCCTTTAACGACTGCTGTGCAACCGCTCGCCACGCTCAGCCATTGCTCAGCCGTAGTATTTAGAAAAGCTGTTCGGCTTTGAGGGGACGTGCGAAGAGTTCTCTCATTATAAGTTCGGGAGACTCTCCGCCGTAAAGTATCCGGTAGACTCCTTCCGCAAGCGGCATCTCCACATCGAACTTCTTGCTGTTTTCGACCACGGCCCTTACGGTATATGCTCCCTCTGCGACCTGTCCCAGTTCTTTCGCCGCCTCATCGAATGTCTTGCCGCTTCCAACTGCCAGTCCAAGCCTGAAGTTCCTTGAATGCATGCTGTAGCAGGTAACCATCAGGTCGCCTACCCCGGCGAGCCCCGAGAGTGTCATGGGATCGGCCCCCAGTTTTTTGCCGAACCTCATGATCTCTGCAAGACCTCTGCATGCGATCGCGGCAAGTGCGTTGTCGCCAAGTTTCATTGCCTTTGAGATCCCTGCGGCCACGGCATATATGTTCTTTGTTGCGCCCCCGACTTCAAGTCCCACCACGTCGTCTGACGTGTAGACACGGAAGTTGTTGCCGGTCAGGATCTTCTGCCAGCTTTCTGCCTCGCCTTCCTTAAAGGAGGCAAGGGCGACGGCGGTGGGGCAGCCTATGAGTACCTCTTCCGCGTGGCTCGGTCCTGAAAGGGCTGAATAAATGTTGTCGGGTGATTCCTCTTCGTGTACTTTATGCAGCAGATATCCTGTGCTGATCTCAATGCCTTTTGCCAGGTTCAGCATGTGTAAGTTCTTTTTACCTGTTGCAGCAGCGACCTTCCGGCAGACCTCTCTCTCAAACTGGGTCGGTATCGCCATTATGACGCGGTCAGAAAAGCTCAGTGCCTCGTCCATATCGAGCGTGCATTTTATATTGTCAGGCAGTACCGTGTCCTGAAAGCAAAAGGTGTTTCTCCCTGTGCTGTTGATGGAGTCAGCCTGCTCTTTGTCTATTGTCCACATGAGGATATCGTTGCCAAGGTCAGCAAGGTGCTTTGACATTCCCGTTCCGAAACTCCCTGCGCCCAACATGGTTATTTTCATTTGAAGGTACCTCCGTTATCGATCATTTTTGGACAGTTCGTGGCCATTATAGCCTTAAGCGGGTTATAATACCAACATTCTTTCTCTTCCGGGAGTTTTTGCAATGATAAGAAAAACAGCCATTTCAGGAATGATCGCGGCATTGTACGCAGCGCTTACGGTCGCCCTTTCACCTCTTTCCTTCGGCCCGGTCCAGTTCAGGGTGGCTGAGGCGCTGACCCTGCTTCCCTTTTTTATGCCCGAGGCGATACCGGGACTTTTTATCGGCTGTTT
>DCEE01000012.1 GCA_002316795.1 Synergistaceae bacterium UBA1037 | reverse complement strand
TTTGCCATTTCTGTCTTGCCTCCTTTAGATATTTCCTGATCGATTGATGATCTTTTGTATTTGCTATATTTTCAAAAGTTCTTCAGCTACGCTCTTGGGCACTTCGTCATAATGGTGGAAAGTCATGGTGTACGAAGCCCTTCCTGATGTTTTGCTTCTCAGGTCCGTAGCGTAACCGAACATTTCTGCCAAGGGCACAAAGGCCTTGACTATCCTTGCATTTGCCCTTGATCCCATTTCAGAGACTTTTCCTCTTCTTGAGGAAATGTTGCCCATTACATCTCCCATATACTCTTCCGGAACTACGACTTCAACATCCATTACGGGCTCCATAAGGACGGGATCGGCCTTCTTCATCGCCTCCTTGATCGCCATCGAGCCTGCGATCCTGAAGGCCATTTCCGAACTGTCGACTTCATGGTAGCTGCCGTCGACGATCGCCACCTTGATGCCAATTACAGGGTAGCCGCCGAGAATACCGTTGTTGAGCGCCTCTTCGACACCCTTCTGGGCGGCAGGGATGTATTCCTTCGGAACAACTCCGCCAACGATGCGGTCTTCCCACTCGAATCCCTTGCCTTCGGCAAGCGGTTCGACCTCAAGGACAACGTCTCCGTACTGTCCCTTGCCTCCGGACTGACGGACAAATTTGCCCTGTGCCCTCGCGGGTCTCCTTATCGCCTCTCTGTAAGCGACCTGAGGACGTCCCACCTTTACCTCGACGTTGAACTCCCTGCGGAGCCTGTCAACTATGATCTCAAGGTGGAGTTCTCCCATTCCGCTTATCAGGGTCTGCCCTGTCTCCTCGTTGACTGAAACGTGGAAAGTCGGGTCCTCTTCCGAAAGGGCGTCAAGCCCCTTAGCAAGCTTTATCTGGTCAGCCTTGCTCATGGGTTCTACGGAAAGCGATATAACGGGTTCCGGGAAGATCAGGTTTTCCAGCAGTACAGGCTTCTTTTCATCGCAAAGCGTATCTCCCGTACGGACCTGTTTGAGCCCGGGGATAGCTACGATCAGGCCTGCCTGCGCGCTCTCGAGCTCCTCACGCTTGTTTGCGTGCATCCTGAGTATCCTTCCTATCCTTTCACGGCGCCTTGTGTTCGTGTTGTAGATCGACATGCCGTTCTCTATAGATCCTGAATAGATCCTGCAGAAAGCAAGCCTGCCGACAAACGGGTCGACCATGATCTTGAACGCAAGAGCAGAAAAAGGCTGATCAGAAGAGGGGATTATTTCTATCTCTTTTTCCGTGTTGTCAGGATCGTGCGCCTTGAGCGGGGGCATGTCAACGGGGCTCGGAAGATATGCCACGACCGCATCAAGAAGCGGCTGTACGCCCTTGTTCTTGAATGCCGAACCGCACATTACCGGCACGATATTCAGGCTTATGACAGCCTTCCTGATGGTCCTCCTGATCAGATCTTCGGGAACTTCCTCTCCCTCAAGGAAGAGGTTCATCATCTCGTCATCGTAGTCGGAGAGATTCTCGACCATTTCCGACCTTGCGATCTCTACCTCTTCTTCGAGCTGAGGCGGGACATCCGCGATATGGAATTCTGTTCCGAGCGTATCATCATAGATTATCGCCTTTCTCGCGACAAGATCCACCATTCCCGTAAATCCGTCTTCCACACCGATGGGTATCTGTATCGGAACAGCCCTGGCGCCGAGACGCCTGCGCATCTGGTCGACTACCGAGAAAAAGTCAGCTCCGACCCGGTCCATTTTGTTGACGAAAGCGATCCTCGGTACGCGATACTTGTCTGCCTGACGCCAAACTGTCTCTGACTGAGGCTCGACTCCGCCAACTGCACAAAAAACGGATACTGCCCCGTCAAGCACTCTCATAGAGCGCTCGACCTCGACAGTAAAGTCCACGTGCCCGGGTGTATCAATAATATTGATCAGGCAATCGCCCCAGAAACAGGTAGTCGCGGCAGATGTGATCGTGATACCACGCTCACGTTCCTGCTCCATCCAGTCCATCGTAGCAGCGCCTTCGTGAGTTTCACCCAGCTTGTGCTTACGGCCTGTATAGAACAGGATGCGCTCTGTCGTTGTAGTCTTACCTGCATCTATATGCGCAGCTATTCCTATATTGCGCACCTTACTCAAGTCGATGCCCTGCATCGTCAACACCACCAAACTAAAACTTTAAAATTAATGTTCTTCACACTACCAGCGGTAGTGTGCAAACGCACGGTTAGCTTCGGCCATGCGGTGGGTATCTTCCCTCTTCTTTACGGAACCGCCCTCGCCCTTGCAGGCGTCGGTAAGTTCACGGGCAAGGCGTTCCACCATCGGAATGCCTTTGCGCGAACGGGAGAAATTAATGATCCAACGGATCGCGAGAGCCTGCGCCCTCTCAGGTTTGACCTCAACGGGAACCTGATATGTCGCTCCGCCGACTCTCCTCGGACGGACTTCGACCAGCGGACGAACGTTAGTCATCGCCTTTTCGAATACTTCTCCAGGCTCAATACTCAGCCTGTTTCCAGCCAGATCCAGTGCTCCATAAAAAATTCTCTCAGCCGTGCTCTTTTTGCCGCCGAGCATAAGGCAGTTGATGAATTTTGTAATTGCCGGGTTCGCATAAACTGAATCGGGCGGCGTTATACGTTTTTTTACATGTCCCTTGCGTGGCATATAGGACCAACCTCCCTTTGATAATACAAATTACTTCGGTCTGCGAGCGCCGTAGAGCGAACGGCTCTGACGACGGTTTTCAACGCCGCCGCAGTCAAGTGTTCCCCTGATTATGTGATAACGGACACCAGGCAAGTCCTTTACACGTCCGCCGCGGACGAGGACTACGGAGTGTTCCTGAAGATTATGTCCTACACCCGGTATATAAGCAGTGACTTCTATTCCGTTGGTAAGACGCACACGTGCGACTTTACGGAGAGCAGAGTTAGGCTTCTTAGGAGTAACAGTATAGACGCGGGTACATACTCCGCGGCGCTGCGGGTTCTCCTGAAGAGCAGGGGCGCTCATACGACGCCTCTTGTCCTCTCTGCCGGTGCGAATAAGCTGGCTTATTGTTGGCAAATAGCTCCCTCCTTCCCTGTTAATATTTCTTTCTACTTTTTAAGAAGCGCCGCCGCAGCAGTCTTTCTTGTCACGGCACAGGCCCTTCCCAACTGCAGCGATGTCTCTGCCCACTCAACGGGCACTGCGCGCTTCTCTGCCTCTTCAAGTATCTCTGACAACAGCCGCACATCCGCTTCTTTTGAAAGAAAAACCTTAACTGCTTCATTCGCCTTGAGCTTCCTCAGGACCGAGTTTATTCCTGCTATCCTTCCGGATGAAGCGAGTTCGTTTAAAGGCACACGGACACCTCCTGTGCAAAGGCGCACCAGAGTATATTAACAGCGGAAGCCTCTGGTGTCAATAAACACCCGGGCTTCCGCTGAATATTTTATTTGATTGGAATATTTTAGGTAAAACTACTTACCCCGGCCGCTGCGATCAGTCCTTCTGAATGATCGCTTCTTCCATCCCTGGAAGAGATGATTCGGAGGACTCAGCGATCACTACCTTCCTGTACCTCTCGATCCCTGTTCCGGCAGGTATAAGCAGTCCTATTATTACGTTCTCCTTAAGACCGACAAGGTTGTCTACGTCGCCTCTCACTGCGGAAGCTGCAAGTACCTGTGCCGTCTGCTGGAACGATGCTGCGGAGAGGAAACTGTCGGTGGCAAGTGCCGCCTTGGTAACTCCATGTACTACAGGGCTCCACTGCGGTTCCTCCCTCAGTCTCCTTACAAAAGAGACGCGCTGGATCAGCTGTTTGTGATCCGAGGGTGCCTGCTTGGGACGTACCGTTATGTCATCGGCGCCAGAGGACGCTATGCTGTCAAGGACTTTGCTCGTTATCTCCTGACCTGCCTCTGCTACCGTGTTTCCCTTTTTGTCCCTGATGGTTTCCAGAAGGACTTTGCCGAGGGCCCTCTCGGTGAGAACCTGCCTGATCACCTTTTCTCTCGTTATTATGTTGCCTTCGCTTTCGATGCCCGATATCGAGCCTTCGACGATGCCTCTTACTATTGAGCCGTCAATGCCGTGTGTGATGTTTTCGATCACTTCTCCTTCAGAATTGATCGCCTGGGTAAGCGGTTTGCCGAAGTAATGCTCTATCAGCACATGGTGCATCGAATCAGTGAGATTGATGTGCTCAGGGTTCTTCCAGAGCTTGATCTCGCTTATGTTGTTGGCGCTCAATGTCTTTATCGCGAGCGAGTCAACTATCGCATCCATCGGGATAACGACCCTGCCGTCCTTTTCAACATCAGCGGCAAACCACGCTGCATCTTCGCTCTCATCAAGTACATTGGTATCCCTTACAAGCATGGGCTGCGGCGGAAGCGATGCGATCCTGACAAGATCCGCGGAAGAGAGCCTTGTCCCGGCTTTGATAAGGACCTCGCCGTTCTCATCCGGCCTGAAGTCCTTGATCAGCTCAAGACCTTCCATCGTCCTCCTGAAGCTTGCGTCTCCGAGTACAACTCGGAGCTCGCCCTCCCTGTCCTGGACGGTCAGCTCTCCTGACGCTCCTCCTGGCCTAAGCATTTCTCCAAGCGCAGCTTTTGTGATATACTCCTGAGCCTCGCCGTCTTTTCTGAGAACATCTCCGGGTGCGTCGATTATCCTGCAGTCTCTGAGGAAATTGTATGACTCGTCCAGCGAGGCCTGATTCTGTTCCGAGATCTGCCCGACACTTACTTCGAGATCTCCCTTCCAGACAAGTTCGCCGGAAACGAAGGAGCTGTCTCCCTCTTCTATCACCCGTACACGGTTGATCGGAGCGACCTTGCGAAGTATCGTCTCTATATGCTTGTCGTTAATCGAGACGCCCTGCGAACGGTAAACCTCCTGGATGCCGTCCAGAAGATAGTGCTGGACTGCCTCAAGACCCTCGACTTCCAGAAGCTGCTGAGGATCTATGTAGCCCTCTGTGAGGACCATCCCTTTTGTTATCGTGCAGCCTTCTTCGACGCCGGAGAGCAGGTTCTGAGAGGCGGGGATGTTGTAGGATATCCTCTCTTCAGTGCCGTCTTCCTTTATCACGCCGATGATGAGCTTTTTCTTGCCGTCCATCTCCCTTATCTCAAGGAGAGTACCGCCGACTTCAGCAAGGATAGCGACCTTTTTGGGCCTGCGGACTTCGAAGAGCTGCTCGATCCTGGGAAGACCCTGGGTGATGTCTTCTCCGGTGAACTGGCGTACGCCTCCCGTGTGGAATGTTCTCATCGTGAGCTGCGTTCCGGGTTCTCCTATGGACTGGGCTGCTACGACCCCGACAGATTCACCGATGGCGACCCTCTTTCTGGTCGCAAGATCCCTTCCGTAACAGGCGCGGCAAATTCCGTGTCTGAGGCCGCATGTGAGCGGGCTGCGGACCCAGACGGAACTGATCCCCTTTGATTCGATGTATTCGGCCTTCTCAGCAGATATCTCCTCATCCCTGACTAGGAGAAGTTCTCCGCTCTTGGGATCGGTCACATCCCTGAGGCTTGTCCTTCCCGCGAGGCGCTCGGACATCGAGATCGTGGCCTTTCCGTCCTGCTGCAGTAGCGGGCGTATTTCTATGCCCTGATCGGTCCCGCAGTCCTCATCCATTATTATGAGGTCCTGGGCTACATCGACCAGGCGCCGGGTCAGATAGCCCGACTTAGCCGTACGGAGGGCTGTGTCGGCAAGCCCCTTTCTTGCTCCGTGGGTCGAGATAAAGTATTCAAGAGTATTGAGCCCCTCTTTGAAGTTTGCAACTATAGGATAGCGGATGATGCGTCCGGACGGGTCTGCCATAAGTCCGCGTATTCCCGCCATCTGGGCGACCTGTCCGCGCGATCCGCGGGCTCCGGAATCCACCATTATCCTCAGTGGGTTGGTCTCGTTCATGCTGTCCATGATTTTGTCGGCGATGAGCCTTCCAGCGTCAGACCAGAGGATGTCCTTCTGCCTCATGTACTCGTCTTCGGTGAGGATACCCATTTCATACTGTGAAGTGAGATCCTCTTCCTGTTCAAGAGTCACATCCAGTATCTCCTTCTTTTCGGCAGGCACGACGACGTCGCCGACACCGAGGCTTATCCCGCTGTGTGTTGACCAGTGGTAGCCGAGCGTCTTGATCTCATCGAGCATCTCGACCATCGCGGTCTGCCCGACCTTGTCGTATGCAGCGTCAAGAAGGGAGCCCATCTCCTTTTTGTTTATGGTCTTGTTGATATATCTCAGGCCGGGATGGAGTGCCGAATTAAAGAGCACGCGCCCCGGTGATGTCTCTATCCACTTCCCGCCAGCCGTTTCGCATTTCCACGAAGGATCGGCCTTGATCCTGATCTTTGAGTTGACGTGGATGATAGAGTGGTCAAGGGCCGACATTACATCTTCAACGCCCGAGAAGTACAGGCCTTCTCCCTTCATTCCGTCTCTCAGGCTGGTAAGGAAGAATACGCCGAGGATGATGTCCTGTGTCGGTATTACGACAGGCTTGCCGCTCGCCGGGGAGAGAAGGTTATTCGAGGAAAGCATAAGCACCCTGGCCTCTGTCTGAGCCTCCAGTGAAAGCGGAACGTGGACGGCCATCTGGTCTCCGTCAAAGTCTGCGTTGAATGCGGTACAGACCAGAGGATGGAGCCTTATTGCCTTTCCTTCGATAAGTACGGGTTCAAAAGCCTGTATCCCAAGGCGGTGAAGCGTAGGCGCCCTGTTGAGCATTACGGGATGATCCTTGATTATGCCCTCAAGTATGGCCCAGACTTCGTCCCTGCCTCTTTCGATAAATCTTCTTGCGCTCTTGACGTTGGGGGTAAGGCCGCTTTCGACCAGCTTGTGCATGACAAACGGCTTGAAGAGCTCAAGCGCCATCTGCTTCGGCAGACCGCACTGGTAGATCTTCAGGCTGGGTCCGATAACGATGACGGAGCGTCCCGAATAGTCAACTCGTTTTCCAAGCAGATTCTGACGGAAACGTCCTTTTTTGCCCCTGAGCAGGTCTGTAAGGCTCTTGAGGGGCCTGTTGCCTGCCCCAAGCACTGCCTTGCCCCTGCGGCCGTTGTCTATCAGAGCATCCACCGATTCCTGGAGCATCCTCTTCTCGTTGCGCACTATGATCTCAGGGGCTTTCAGCTCCTGAAGCTTGCGAAGGCGGTTGTTTCTGTTTATGACCCTGCGGTAGAGGTCATTGAGGTCTGAGGTCGCAAAACGGCCCCCGTCCAGCTGGACCATCGGCCTCAGGTCGGGCGGGATGACAGGGAGTACGGAGAGCACCATCCACTCCGGTTTGCTGTCGCTCTTCCTGAAATCCTCCGCGACCTGGAGCCTCTTGACCAGTTTACGCTTTTTCTGTCCCGAGCACTCTGCTATATCTTCCCTGAGCGAGGATACGAGAAGGTCGATATCCATCTGCTCCAGAAGCGTGTAGACCCCTTCAGCTCCGATCCCCGCCCCGAAGGTCTTATCGTAAGCCGAGCAGATGGACTGCTCCCTCTCGAGGATTATGTCTGCCCTTTCAAAGGGAGACTCCCCTCCGTTGATGACTATGTAGCAGGGGTCCTCCAGGGTCTCTGTCTCTTCAACCGTCTGGAAGCGCCTGGGATACTTCTGGCTGTAAAGCCTGTACTCGCTCTCCGAGATCACGTCATTCTTAACGAATGGCAAATGCACGACAGAGGTGACTATGAAGGCTTCCTGGTTGTTAAGGACGGCCTTTTCAAACTTAAGTCCGCTGTCGGCCTCCTTCATTGACCTTATCTTTGATTCAGGAATTATGGCATTTGAAGCCTGCTCCTGATCTTCCCTTAAAATCCGGTACGCGCTCTCTGTCTTGAAGAGTTCGTCGCCGTATTCGTTCCTGATCCGGTTGACCTGGGCAGCGGTAATGACATCGCCTTCATCAACATTGATCTCTTCGACTTTTGTGATCCTGAAAGCCTCTTCGGCCTTGAACTTGGGATCATAGAAACGGTGGATGCGTTCCTCGGAGGCTGAAATGAGCTTGCCTCTGCGGGCAAGGTCTATCCTGCGCCCCTCGCTGACAACTTTATAGACCTTTTCCCTGCGGCGTGTGGGGGCAAAATATACCACCTTTTCGAGTTCTTTTGTCGAAGCTCCGAGAAGCAGACTCAGCCTGCTCGGAATGCCTCTGAGATACCAGATATGGACGACCGGCGCGGCAAGTTCGATATGACCCATTCTCTCTCTGCGTACGCGGTTGTCTGTGACCTCCACTCCGCAGCGGTCACATACCACCCCTCTGAACTTGGGGCCGCTTCTCTTATATTTTCCGCAGGCGCACTCATAACTGCGGGTCGGACCAAATATCCTTTCGCAGAAAAGTCCGTCTTTTTCCGGACGGAGCGTCCTGTAATTTATTGTTTCAGGCTTTTTGACTTCACCGCTTGAAAGCTCCCTGATCCTTCCGGGGGAGGACAGTTTAGTCCTCACTCCGGCGATCTCGCGATTTAGGTTAGCCATTAAATATCATCCCCCTGGTCATCCTTCTTAGGAGCAACGTCATTGAAGAGATCCGCAACATCATCCCTGAGGACTTCAGCCTCTTTTTCTTCATCTGTTTCGTGCAGCTCTATAGAACTGTATTCCGACGCATGTTCATGGAATAGGTCACTGTCAGATATCGACCTCGAAGGTCTGCTCAGGCCGAAATCTTCCTCAAGGCTGTCGACTGTTGAATCAGGCTTGAACGAAACATGGCGTCTGGTTTCCCTGCCGCCGTCCTCGTCCTCTTCTGAAAGGACAAGCTCTCCGAACGAACCGTCTGAGTATTTGATCTCTACATCCAGCCCAAGGCCCTGAAGTTCTTTTATAAGCACCCGGAAGCTTTCGGGAACGCCCGGTTTGGCGAGGTTTTCGCCCTTGACGATCCGTTCGTAAGTCTTGAGCCTTCCCCTGATGTCGTCCGATTTGACTGTGAGCATCTCCTGCAGCATGTGGGCAGCCCCGTAGCCTTCAAGGGCCCAGACTTCCATCTCCCCGAACCTCTGGCCTCCGAACTGGGTCTTGCCTCCCAGGGGCTGCTGGGTTATCAGGCTGTAGGGTCCTATCGAGCGGGCGTGGATCTTGTCGTCGACAAGGTGTATCAGCTTGAGCATGTACATGACTCCGACCGCCACCTTGTTCGCCATCGGCTCCCCTGTTCTTCCGTCATAGAGGGTTATCTTGCAGTCATCCCTCATCTCGGGATATTTTGTGCTCTGGATCTCCTTGACGTAAGGCATAAGGTCTTCTGCAGTCGCCGATTCGAAGACCGGCGTAACGACCTTCCAGCCGTTCTGCATGGCGACAAAACCCATTACGGTCTCAAGCACCTGCCCGAGGTTCATTCGGCTCGGGACTCCCAGTGGGTTGAGGACGACATCGACTGGCGTTCCGTCCGAAAGGTAGGGCATATCTTCCTCAGCCATTATCCTTGATACAACACCCTTGTTGCCGTGGCGTCCGGCCATCTTGTCGCCCTCGGTTATCTTGCGGAACTGGGCGACATATACCTTTACGACCTCGTTTACACCGGGGCTCATATCCTCGCTGTTCTTATCCCTGGAGAGCCTCTTGATCTCGACGACCTTTCCGCCTTCACCGTGCGGGACTCTCAGACAGGTATCGCGGACCTCTCTTGCCTTCTCGCCGAAGATCGCCCTGAGGAGCTTTTCTTCCGGCGACTGGTCGGACTCGCCTTTCGGGGTGACCTTTCCGACAAGTATGTCTCCGGCCTTTACTTCTGCGCCGATCCTGACTATTCCGTCCTCGTCGAGATTCTTCAGAGCGTCTTCCCCCACGTTGGGGATGTCCCTCGATATCTCTTCGGGGCCGAGTTTTGTGTCACGCGATTCGACCTCATACTCTTCTATATGTATGGAGGTGTAGAAATCTTCCTTTACAAGTCTCTGGCTGAGGAGTATGGCGTCTTCAAAGTTGTATCCCTCCCACGAGACGAATGCGACAAGCACATTGCGTCCGAGGGCAAGTTCTCCGCCGTCGCAGGCCTGGCCGTCGGCGATGACCTCACCGGACTCCACCTGCTGGCCGTGGGTGACAATAGGCCTCTGGTGGATCACGGTACCCTGGTTGGACCTTCTGAATTTCGGCATTGTGTAGATATCTTTATCGTTGTCTTCCGTATCGATCTCTATTCTGTCAGAATCTACATATGTTACTGTTCCGGCTCTCCTGGATACGGCACACGAACCGGAGTCCTTGGCTATGCGGTGCTCTATGCCGGTGCCGACTATCGGAGAGTCGGGGAAGACAAGGGGAACAGCCTGCCGCTGCATGTTCGATCCCATGAGTGCCCTGTTCGCGTCATCGTGTTCAAGGAATGGGATGAGGGCAGTCGATATGGAAACTATCTGCTTAGGGGAAATGTCCATATACTCCAGCTGCTCAGGCTGTATCTCTATCGTGTTGTCATGATGCCTGACATATATGCCGGTACCGCCGTCCGTGGGGAGGATCTGCCCCTCATCGGATATAGGGGTGTCTGCGCGTCCGACATAGTATTCGTCTTCGTCGTCCGCAGACAGGTATACTATTTCGTCGGTCAGGTATCCGTCTACCACCTTCCTCCTGGGACATACAAGGAAGCCGTACTCGTTTATCCTTGCAAAGGTCGCAAGCGAGGTGACCAGGCCTATGTTGGGGCCTTCAGGCGTCTCTATCGGACAGACCCTTCCGTAGTGGGTATGGTGGACGTCACGGGCTTCGAATCCGGCACGTTCCCTGCTAAGTCCTCCGGGACCGAGTGCCGAAAGGCGGCGTCTGTGTGTAAGCTCGGCAAGCGGGTTTGTCTGGTCCATGAACTGCGACAGCTGTCCTGAACCAAAGAATTCCCTTAACGCAGCCGAGATCGGGCGAACGTTGATAAGGTCCTTGGCCATTGCTGTGGCAAGATCGGGAGTCGTGGTCATACGCTCCCTTGCGATCCTTTCCATCCTCAAAAGGCCGATACGGACCTGGTTCTGAAGAAGTTCACCAACTGCGCGGACCCTCCTGTTGCCGAGGTGGTCGATGTCGTCCATGTGTTCGTTTCCGTCGCGGAGCCTTATAAGGCTCTTAATTATCGCTACGATATCCTCAACTGTAAGAAGGCGTTCCGTGCTTGGGATATCGAGACTCAGCCTTCTGTTTATCTTATACCTTCCGACCCTTCCGAGGTTGTATCTTCGGGGATCGAAGAAGATGCTGTTGATATATTCCCTGGCATTTTCCATTCGGGCCGGTTCGTTGGGCCTCAGCTTACGGAAAAGCTCAAGTATCGCCGCATCGGGCGTGCTCGTGTTGTCTCTTTCGATGGTCGCGGATATGGCGGGATCTACGTCCCAGACCCAGATCTTGGTCCTGCCGCTTTCCCAGAGGGCCTCTAGGTCCTCTTTCGTGAGCCTTTTGTTTTTTTGGATGGCGACAGATCCTTCTCCTTCGCCTGAAATGATGGCTTCTGCCAGAAGCATGCCCCTGACTTCGTCCTCGACAAGATCTCTTTCCACTTCTTTCGCTCCGAAGAGGGAAAGAAGTTCTTCCGTGCTCTGGATGCCGAAAGCTCTCAGCATCATGGTCACGGGGATCTTCTTCCTGTTGTCTATCTTGACTGACAGGACTTCGCCGGGGGCCAGGTCAAATTCGATCCATGCCCCGCGGTCCGGTATCAGTTTGGCCATAAACGATTCCTGGCCGGGGATGCCAAGTTCAGCGCTGAGATAGACGCCTGCAGATCTCGCAAGCTGATTAACGACGACACGCTCTGTGCCGTTGATTATGAATGTTCCTCTCTCTGTCATCGCCGGGAAATCGCCAAGATAGATCTCCTCTTCCTTGATCTCGCGCGTCTTTCTGTTAGCCAGCCGAATCGTCGCACGCAGAGGTCTCGACCATGTAAGGTCCCTGCTGCGCGCCTCATCCAGACTCATGACTACAGGATCGACATAGTATCTTACGAACTCAAGTGCGAATGAACCGTCGTAGCTTTCGATGGGGAAAACTTCATCGAAAAGTTCCTGGAGACCCTGAGAGGATCTGGCGTCGGGATCAGTATCAGCCTGAAAGAACCACTGATATGAATTGCGCTGGACCTCAACAAGATCCGGTAGAGCGATAAGATTTTTTTCTTTTCCAAAAACCCTGCGCTGCTCAAAAGCCTTGCCTGATGGTGTCTTAACCTGCATGGGAGCAACCTCCCTGAATGGAATATTTGGTGAGAATGTACAATCGTACAAATGAGTATTCTAACAAAAAAGCGACAACTGTCAATAGACAGGTGTCGCCTGTTTTTGATTTAGTGGTGTCGAGGAGGGGAATTGAACCCCTATGGGCGCTAGCCCACTGGATCCTGAATCCAGCGCGTCTACCAGTTCCGCCACCCCGACATATACGATTTGGGTTTGTTGAATAAGCTTGCAACGCAGTGGATTTTATCAGCTAGTTCGATCTTTGGCAAGAAGATAATTCTATTGCATTGCCGATTTGACGATCCGGTCCTGATGATCCTTTTATTTTTTTGCCTGACCGGACTGCAGCCGTGAAGTACCCCCTTACGCCCGCCGCCGACCGTCTGCTCATTTTCGCCGAAACCGGCCTGATCATCTTTCCTGAAGGATCTCTCCTATTTTTGAACCTGTCTCCCCCATAAGGTCAAATTTACTCTGACCTGTCTGTTCTGTTAAAACAAATGGCGGCTAGATCCGCAAAACCGCCGGACATCAGTGACTTAAACAATTTTCCCGGTATCTGTACACCTAATTATCAACTGATTATACATGAACAAAAGTGAGCAAAACTATATTTATGGGATAAAAATAGTGAAATTCTGCACAACAATATGAAATATATGTTAAAATTTTCATATTGGGGAAGACTGGCATTTGCTTTTATGATCGCCGGTCTGTTTTTAAATCATCATCAACTCAGGAGGGATTTTGTGTGAAAGTACTTCAGCTAAGAACGGAGAAGTGCGTACAGTGCAAGGAATGCATGTCCGCATGTTCCAAGGCATGGTTCAAGGAAGACTCTCCCGCGCTTTCAAGGATCAAGGTGGAAAACAAGGCGACATATCCTAACATCAACGTCTGCAACCAGTGCGGCGCGTGCATTGAAGTCTGCCCGACAAAGGCGCTTGAGCGCGACGCCAACGGGATCGTGCAGGTCCGCAAGGACAAGTGCACATCCTGTCTCATGTGTGTGGGTTTCTGCCCCTCCGCGAGCATGCTGTTTAACGGCGCAAAGCAGACCGAACCCTTCAAGTGCATTTCTTGCGGCATCTGCGCAAAAGCGTGCCCGACCGGAGCTCTCGAGCTCCTCACCACACCGGAATCAAAGTAAGAAGGGGTGACGAAAATGGATATGAAAGAGATGAAACTTTTATCGGAATGGTCTTACGAACCGGCGAAGATCCATCGCGGATATGCGGGTGAGACCCTTTACGTCGGACTTGGAAATAAAGACGGCAACTACAAATTCGAGAAACGCCCCGTTTCCGAAGACATGATCGAAAAGTTCACGGGCGGACGCGGTTTCGGTCTCAAGCTGCTCTGGGACGCAGTGAAAGAGACAACGAAATGGGACGACCCGGAGAACGAACTGGTCATCGCGGGCGGACCCTTCTGCGGGATAACCCAGTATCCAGGCACGGGAAAATCATACACCGTATTCCTCTCCCCTGCCACGAAACAGACCTACAACAGCAATGCAGGGGGATACTTCGGTCCCTTCCTCAAGTTCTCGGGCTTCGACGCCCTTGAGATCCAGGGCAAGGCCGACAGGCCCGTTGTAGTTTTTATCGACGGGGACAACTATAAAGTACAGGTGTTCGAATCGACCCTCGAAGACAACAACGCATACTATATTTCCGAGGAACTCCACGATTATTTCGCAAAAGACGAACAGGATAAACGTACGATATCAGTCATTTCTACAGGCATGGCTGCAAAGACGAGCTATATTGTAGGTCTCAACTTCAGCTTCTATGACGTCCGCAGGAAGGCCGTAAGGCTCAAGCAGGCAGGACGCGGCGGCGGCGGCACGGTACTCTGCGACAAGAACGTTGCTGCAATAGTCGTAAAACGCACCAAGTTCACGGGCCTGGAAAATGATCCCGTAGACGTCGAAACGATCATGAAGGCCGGAGTAAGCCTTCACAAGCGCATTCACGACCACGACAACGAACAGTGCAAGATGCGTGCGGCAGGTACCGCGCACCTTACCGAGATCATGGACGACTACGAGCTGCTGCCCGTAAACAACTACAAATTCGGGAGCCACAAGGACATCAACAATATAAGCTCACATGAGTACATCAAACTTTTCAGCCAGGGAATGGCTGACGGTTGCTGGTACGGATGCTCGCTCGCATGCGCCAAGGCGGTGGATCACTTCCCGCTCCAGACCGGCCCCTGGAAGGGCAAAGAAGTCGTGGTCGACGGACCCGAATATGAGACGGCAGCCGGACTCGGGTCCAATGTCGGAGTTTTTGATCCCTACTGGACGATCGAGGCCAACTTCTACGCCGACCACTACGGATTCGATACGATCTCGCTCGGAACGACCCTCGCCTGGGCATGTGAGTGCTATGAGCTCGGACTGATCAACAAGGAGCACACGCACGGTCTTGAAGTCACCTTCGGCAACAAGAAAGACCTCATGGAGCTGATCCACCGCATGGCGAAGGCCTCTGACGACTTCGCGGTCGCAACAGGCTGGGGCATAGAAGCCGCGCGCGAATACTACGCGAAGCACTACGGCGCCGACCTCGGTGTCATGAAAAAGATTGGAATGGTATGTCAGGGTCTTGAGGCTTCGGAGTACAGGTGCCAGGAGTCGATGGCACAGTGGGGCGGATACTTCCTCACACTTAAAGGCCCTCAGCATGACGAGGCATGGCTGATCTTCATGGACATGGTCAACAAACAGCTACCGACTTACGAGGACAAGGCTGAGGCTCTTTACTTCTTCCCATGCTTCCGTTTGTGGTTCTCGCTCCATGGTCTCTGCAAGCTCCCATGGAACGACATCGAACCCATCGACAACAGCATCAAATATAAGGGCATAGAGGCAGCAAGAGTACCTGAGCACCTCAACAACTACCTGACCATATACACGGCCATCACAGGCAAGCCGCTTGACAGGGACGGAATGATCCTTCAGTCTGAAAAGGTCTACAACTTCGAGCGTATCTTCAACCTCCGCATGGGCAAGGGTACTTCAAAATTCCATGAAGCGCCGGACCGCGGACTCGGCCCCGTCTGGGAAGACGAGTGGATGGCAAGGCCCGACTATTTTGACGCCAAGCTGAAGGAGTTCGGCGAGGAGATCGAAGGCAAGTCCGTAAAAGAAAAGATAGAACTTCTCCAGAAGCACCGCCGCTCCCAGTGGGCCCAACTCAAGGCCGCTGTCTACAAACGCCGCGGATGGAACAAGAACGGCATCCCAACAATGAAGACCGTTAAACGTCTTGGCATCGACTATCCGGAAGTTGTTGCTCTCCTTGAGAAACACCTCAAACCGGAAGATGAGTTCGAGGACGCGTAGGAAAGAAATAGAAATGATAACAGTAAACGGGAACCGGTCAGAGTGGGAAGAGGGTCTCACTGTCGAGAAGCTCCTGGCAAGGGAGAACTACACTTTCAGGATGATCTCCGTGTGGATCAATGACCATCCGGTCGAAAAGAAGGAATATCCCACACGGCTGATCCCCAATGAAGCAAAGGTCCAGGTCATACACAACATCAGCGGAGGTTGATCCCGTTTGATTTTCAAAAAGGGAGGCTGAGCATATTCAGCCTCCCTTTTTCACATTAAAAATAAAATTTTTACGCTTAGTTTTGTGCAGATCATTAACAAAATATTTTTTGTTCCTTCGAAGGGAAGCAGCCAGATGCACAGATACATATGGAGAGGGTTCAGGTTTGGGGCGCTCCTGCAGATAGCGGTCGGCCCTGTCTGCCTCTTTATCTTCCAGACCGCGGCTTCGTCAGGTTTTTTTGCGGCAGAAGCAGCTGTACTCGCCGTAACTCTGGCGGATTCGCTCTATGTCGCGGCTGCCCTTCTCGGGGCAGGGACGATCATAGAAAAGAACAGGCCGGCCCGAAGCATATTCAGGTACCTTGGCGCGGCAGTTATCATTCTCTTTGGGATATCTTCGATACTCGGAGCCTTCGGCGTGAACATCCTCCCGGGTATAGGGGGAATGACAGAGACAAGTTCTGAAAGCGCCTTTATCAACGCGCTTCTGCTGACCCTTTCCAGCCCCCTCACAATAGTATTCTGGGCAGGCATCTTTTCTGCCAAAGCGGCAAGCGGAGAGATGGACAGAAACGAAGTATCCTATTTCGCTGTCGGAGCGATACTTTCGACCCTTGTATTCATGTCATTTACTGCGGCGGCGGGAGTCCTTACAGGAAGTTTCCTGCCGGGATCCCTTATAGCGGCGCTTAATGCCGCTGTCGGAGCTGTGTTGGTCTTTTTCGGGATAAGGACAGCTTTCAGGGGTTAGCCCTGTTCTTCTTTTTTTCTACCGTTACCCACTTTTTGATCTTCCTTCGGGCGAGCATCTCCCTGTCAAAGATCTCCGTGCGGGATGCGATCAGCAAGCAAAGGGGTACCCCAATGCAGAAACATATGACTGCCTGGCTTATGCCGATGTAGAGGATCGAATAGACAACGGGTGTATCTGTGATCAGACCCAGGTATGTACCCACAGCCAGCGCATTTATCAGCACAGGCGGAAGTGCGGCAAGCCAGATATTGGTCATTTTATATGTAAGCCATGCTGCCGCAAGTGTAGCTGTGCTTCCAATCACTATGTCTATCAGGCCAAAACCACCCGCAATATTTGAGAGGAAACAGCCGATAAAAAGTCCCGG
>DCEE01000024.1:11891-12550 GCA_002316795.1 Synergistaceae bacterium UBA1037 | reverse complement strand
GGAGAGGCATACCGCAAAATCGGCGCGATACTTACATATCACTGCGCCCCCGGAGTATGTTCCAACGTTCCCTTCCTGGGAGAGCACATAGCATTTTCAGAGTCCAGCGCGACACCCTATGTCAACGGAGCACTGGGTGCCCGTTCCAACCGCGAATCATCAATAAGTGCGCTGGCTGCCGCGGTAGTCGGAAAGACTCCATATTACGGTTACCACCTCGACGAAAACAGGCACGGGGACATTCTTATTGAAGTCGATGCCGAACTTAACGAATGCTACGACTGGGGGATACTCGGGCACTGCATCGGAGAGATGGCAGGATCGCTTGACCCTGTCCTTGTATTCAAAAACAAAGTGCGCCCATCACAGGAAGACTTCCTTTACTTCGGAGCAGAGGCCGCAACAAGCGGAGCCGTGGCTATGTATCACATGGTCGGCATCACACCTGAGGCACCCACTCTAGAAGCAGCTTTCGGCGGCAAAAAAATACCGGCTCCCACAGCGCTTATTACAAATAAAACACTTAAGGACCAGGAGACAAAACTTACAGCAGCTACAGGGGACATCAATCTGGTAATGCTTGGCTGCCCTCACTACACATACAGCCAGATCCTTGAAATAGAAAGGCTCTTCGCGGGAAGGAAGGTCAACCACAACAC
>DCEE01000024.1:5632-11770 GCA_002316795.1 Synergistaceae bacterium UBA1037 | reverse complement strand
AAGCTGGAGCTTCTCGGAGTCCGCATGGTAGGAAACACATGCATCGACGAACCCTGCTGGAAATCATTCGAAGGCAGCCTTGGCGTGACAGACTCTCCTAAGTGCGCATACTACAGAGAGCGCCGCGGACAGCCATTTGCTATCCGCAGACTTTCAGAGTGTGTCGAGGCAGCAATAAAAGGGAGGCTGGACTAATGTCTGAGGATATGAAGGTCTATAAGTGCCGCAAGATAGTAAAGGGCAGCGCATGCGGCGAGGCCGTCGTCTCGACAGACGCGATGTGCTTCTACCTTACAGATCCCGAGACGGGGACAGTCATAGAGAGGAACCATGCGATCCACGGCAGGAGCATAGCGAATAAAATACTCGTGCTGAAGTCGGGAAAAGGCAGCTCCGTGGTACAGGTAGACGGTTTCTATCAGCTCTGGGTCAAAAACAATCTTCCTGCTGCAATAATCCTTATCGACACCGAACCGGTGATCGTATCCTCCGCAGTTATGGTCGGATGCACTATGGTGGACAAGATGGAGACCGACCCCTACAAGGTCATAGAGGACGGAGACTATGTCGAAGTCGACGCAGACAGGGGCGAGATCCGAGTAAGGAAAAAGAAATAGGCCTATTGGTAGTTGCGCCTCATAGAGGCGTTTTCTATAATTCCAAACGAAGCACAAAATCAAAGGGGGAAACAGCAAATGAAGAAGCTTTTTGCAGTATTTATGATCATGGCAGTAGTAGCAGTATTTGCGGGCACGGCTTTTGCGGCTCCGGAATACACCATCAAGGTCGGTTACATCGGTTCCGATTCGCATCCGACAATGAAGGCGATGAAAGAAGTCTTCGTGAAGCAGGTCGAAGAGGGTTCAAAGGGTAAGATCAAGGTCGAACTCTATCCTAACGGACAGCTCGGCGGCGACCGTGAACTTTCAGAAGGTGTACAGATGGGAACGATCCAGATGGCTATCCCCTCATCATCACCCCTCGCAGGATTCGACAAGAGGATCCAGGCCCTCGACCTGCCCTATCTCTTCACCACCAGAAAGGCAGCATTTGAAGCAGTAGACGGGATCCTTGGAGAGAAACTCAACGGCTATCTGGCTGCCAAAGGCATCCTTATCCTCGGTTATCAGGAGAACGGATTCCGCCACGTCACCAACAGCAAGAAACCCATCAAGAGCCCTGCAGACCTTAAAGGCCTGAAGATCCGTACTATGGAAAACCCGATGCACCTCGCATTCTTCAAGGCACTCGGAGCCAACCCCACGCCCATGAGCTGGGGAGAACTCTACACCGCTCTGCAGCAGGGAACTGTTGACGCGCAGGAAAACCCCTATGCAATGATCGACGACGGTAAGTTCTACGAAGTACAGAAGTACGTATCCGAGACGGGACACGTCTTCTCATATGAGATCCTTATTGCAAACAAGAAGTTCATGGATAAACTCCCGGCAGATCTTAACAAGCTCGTAGTCAAGGCCGCCAAGGACGCCACAGCGAAACAGCGTCAGCTTATGGAAAAAGAGGAAGGCGCATTCAAGGAAAAAGTGATCAAGGCAGGAATGAAAGCAAACTCCCTCACAGCAGAAGAAAAGAAACCCTTTGTAGAAGCAACTGCAAAAGTCTACCCGATGTTTGAGAAGGACCTCGGCAAGGACCTCATGGAAATAATCAAGAAGGTACAGAAGTAGCATCGACACAGTACCAACGCTTCCGCCCGCTCCGGCGGACGGAAGCGCCTTTTTTGCATTAAGAGGAGGTCATAACCGCTATGACGGTGAGTAAATTCCTTGACAATTTTGAAGAGTACTTCTGCGTTTGGACTATGGCCATAATGACAGTTATCGTCTTTATCCAGGTCGTAATGAGATATGTTTTTTCAAACTCGCTCTCATGGAGCGAGGAGCTGGCCCGTTTTATCTTCCTCTGGCTCTCCTGGATAGGCGCCAGCTACGCAGTTAAAGAAAGAAGCCACTTCAGGGTCGAAATGTTCGCTAATATGATAAAAGGAAAAACACGCATATATTTCGAATATATGATTTTGATAGTATGGTTCGTCTTCAGTTTCTTCCTGGCATGGCAAGGGACGATGCTGCTGATATTCCTCCAGGAGACCGGGCAGGAATCTGCGGCGATGCGGATACCGATGACCTGGCCATATGCATCCGTGCCGGTGGGGTGCGCCCTCATGTGCCTGAGGCTTTTAGTCGAATTCTACAAGCTGCATAAAAATGGCCTGCCCGCACCTGCATCACCTGCGGCAGAGATAATGGAATAGGAGGCGGGACCATGGAAGCTATTATCCTCTTTTCCATCCTTATCGTCACAATAGCACTCAGCATTCCCATAGGCATCACTCTCGGGCTTTCAACGTGCATTGCCATGTTGATGACATCCGACATACCTATGATAATGCTTGCCCAGAAATCCGTTACGGGGCTCGATTCGTTCCCGCTGCTGGCAATACCGTTCTTCATACTTGCAGGCGCTCTTATGTGCAACGGAGGCATTTCACGCAGGCTTGTCGCCCTCGCTGAAAGCCTTGTCGGCTACATCGTGGGAGGCCTTGCTATGGTAACGGTCCTTGCCTGTATGTTCTTTGCTGCCATTTCCGGTTCCGGACCGGCCACAGTCTCGGCCATCGGATCCTTTATGATCCCTTCGATGAAGGAAAGGAAGTACGATGCCGGTTTTGCCGCGGCTATTACAGCTGCTGCAGGCACGATCGGAGTCATAATACCTCCGAGCATTCCATTCGTGATCTACTGTGTAGTCGCGCAGTGTTCGATAGGCGACATGTTCATTGCCGGCATCATCCCCGGGATCATAATAGGCATAGCGCTGATGTTAGTCTGCTATATAACTGCAAGGAAGCGCAATTACAAAACCATGACAGATCGTCCGAGATTCTCTGAGGTCTCCAAAGCGTTCAAAGAATCTTTCTGGGCACTGCTTGTCCCCCTGATCATCCTCGGGGGCATATACGGCGGCATCTTTACCCCCACCGAAGCGGCAGTCGTAGCTGTCGTCTATTCTGTGATCATCGGGAAATTTGTATACCATGAGCTGGACATGAGATCGCTATATGACTGCCTCAAATCGACCGGACTCATCAACGGGGCTACATCATTCCTTATCGGGCTCTCAATGGCGTTCGCAAGCTACCTTGCAATGGCGCAGATCCCTGCAAAGATGGCAGCATGGCTGACTACCTTCGTTGACAGCCCCTTCCTGCTGCTTATGATCATCAACGTGTTCCTGCTGATCATCGGCTGTTTCGTGGACAACATAGCGGCCGTCATCATACTGACGCCGATACTTCTGCCTGTAGTCAAGATGATCGGTATCGACCCCATACATTTTGGGCTGATAATCACGGTCAACCTGGCATGCGGATTCATCTCACCGCCTTACGGGATCAACCTCTTTGTTGCTTCTGCGATATCGGGGGAGAGCATTGAGAGTATTTCAAAGGAGATAATCCCGGCTTTCGTGGCTATGGTCGGATGCCTTATGCTTTTCACCTACTTCCCGATCTTCACCATGGGGCTTCTGCAGGTAATAAGATAAAAATATCCCCGAAGCTAGTTCAGTGCGGCAGGCGCTAACGCCTGCCGCCTTTTGTATCTTGCACCAGACCTCTGCCGCTGTAAAACCGTTATTTCTCAATAGCTCAAACAATGATATATTAAAACGGCGACAGGCAGGGAGATGAATGGATGTTTCCGGTGCTATTCCAGTACTCCTTCATTACGATAAAGACGAGCTACCTCTTTTGGACTCTGTCCATCGTGGTCTTCATGTTCATGACCCGGCACAGGGCCGTGAATAAGTATGGCCTCGAACATAACGGGGTCACGGATGCTATAGTCTGGACATTTTTCGGGGCCGCGGGCGGCGCTCTCTTTTTTGATCTTTTCGGCAAAGCAATGCTGTTTATTACAAATGATCCTTCCTTCGCGGGCTTTTTCCCCGCCGAGCTCTCCTCTTCCGGCGGCATTCTGTGCGGGGGACTGGCAGGCATATACAAGTCATACAGGGAAAAGATCAGGTGGAACGATTTCGCTGATGCCGCCATGGTCCCTGCTGCAGTGGCAATATCGTTTTGGAGGCTGGGGTGTTTTTTCGACGGATGCTGCAGGGGTGTAGAAGCAGTGCATTCTACAGCGCCATGGTACGCTGTTCATTATCCAAACGATCCCTCCAGCCTCTTCCGCTACCCATATCCCCTGATCGAATCAGCCTTCATGTTGGGCATGGCGCTCCTTCTGATTGCGGCTGAAAAGATATTTTTAAAAAAGAGGGCTTCCGGTCATACGCTGCTCACACCCATTTTCATCCTTGCTTACGGCGCTTTTCGTCTTTCTACCGACCCTATAAGGGAAACCGGACTAAGAAACGGTGGGGTGCTGATCTTTGCACTCTTTGTCATCATCGGGTCTCTGGCATCTCTTTTCACGATATACAGGTCTGTTCACAAAAATAGATAGAGCATCTGCCTCAAGACGGGATCATTTTTCATTTCAGCCTGATGCTGTATATTGGTATCGGTCATTTGTCTCAGAAGATAGGAGGATGGTTCAGCATATCAGATGATAAGACATAAGGGCTTCACATTGATAGAAATACTTCTCGCAGTCGGGCTGGCCGGCATTATTGCCGTTGCTGCCCTGGCTCCGCTGGTTTTTACTGTGCAGTCACTTGAGACGGTCCAGAAGGGCTGGGGCAAAAACATTAAAGTGATGGAGACGGCTGAGAGGATCTTCAGCGACACAAGAAATTTTGCACGAAGCAGTTCTTTCCCCGTCTTTCGGACTGTTCACAAGGAGGGCTTTACTGTCAGGGAGGATGACAGGCTGCTTGTCTGGTCAGCCGCTCCTGTGAAGGAGAATAAAGCGCCTGGGCTGATAGTTTACAAGATCGTATCTTCATCAGGCCTCAATAAATATAAACCGGGACTCTACAGATGGGAGATACCGGGATGGAGGTCTGCGGCAAAGGGATCCGGTGAAGAGACGGGACCGACTGATCTGGACACAGACAGTTTGAAGCCGGAGGATGGCAAAATGGTGCTCAAGGATGCGGAGGGGCTGAGGTTCTCCGTCTGGTCAGGCGAGTCATGGGCCGATGAATATACGGGAGAACTCCCGAAAGCCATAAGGATAACGATAACGCTTAACGGGAGAAAACAAGTTTATGAAGATTCACTGCCGACGATCCTCAAAGAATAAGGGGTTCATCCTCATATCAGTAATGATATCAGTCACGTTGCTCCTTACTGCCGCGACGGCATTTTCGTGGTACGCAAGGACTGAGATGCAAAGGGCAGAGGCAGTAAGCTTCATCGTCAGAAGCAGGAGCATTGCTGAGATAGCCTGTAAGTACGCATCAAAAAAGATCGCGCAGGACAATAACGGATATGACAGCCGATCTGAGCCCCTTTACGCTTATAATGGTGTATTGAGATCTGAGATCGACGGTTTTACCCTTGAAGTCAAAATAGAGCCCCTAGATGACAAAATCCCGATAAACGGTATTTTGTTGCCTGACAGGGTCACCATCAGATCCGAGTACACCGGCGCATGGGACAAAATATGGGAAAATGTCGGTTTCCCATGGCTTGCCGCGGTAGTTTTGGATTTCATTGACTCCGACAGCAGCCAGAAGCTGGAGGGAAGCGAAAGGAACACAAGCATCAACCGGCAACTGAGCGATCTCACCGAGCTCAGGCTGATAGATGAAATTAACGACGGGGTGCTGTGGGGAACAAAAGACATCCCCATGGGCCTGGCAGGATATCTAACCGTTTACGGCAGTGAAAAAGTAAATATAAACACCGCTTCCCCACAGGTCATAGCAATAATGGACGAGAAGATCGACATAGCCCAGGCACGGAATTTTGCCGCGCTTAGGATGATGTACCCCATAAGAAGCCTGGATGACCTGAAAAAGATCCCCAACATACCTGTTGAGGTCATTACAAAACTTTCTAATGTTATCGCTTTTGAAAGCTCTTATTTTCGTCTGAATATCAATGTATCATATGGAGATAAAATGGAGAGGAATTTCAGGATCATACTTAAACGGGAAAACAACTCTTGCAGCCTGGTGCGCTGGGAGGAATAGGCAAGACAGATGACA
>DCEE01000024.1:0-5379 GCA_002316795.1 Synergistaceae bacterium UBA1037 | reverse complement strand
CATCGCGCTCCTTCAGCTCAGGACGCTCTCAGTACACCCCTTCTCCTTCCCCTTCGGAAAAAACGGGAGGGTAAGGGATGCCCTGAAGATGTCCTTCAGGTATGCCCTGGGAAACGACGATGATTCTATCCTCATGATACCCCAGGTGACAGAACAGGGATCTGACAGGACTGACGGGGTCGTATGGTTCGTCTCTAAAAGAGAGATAGAGAAAGCAGAAAAAAGGCTGGGCGACGGGATAGCTTTCTGGCCGGCTCCCCTGGTTTTGTTCCATGAGACAGGGGGCAACGGGCTGGCATTGTGGAACGCTGACAGCGGCACCTCGGGAATGCTTTTTAAAGACGGCTCTCCTATCTTATACAAATGGACACCCTCATCAGAAAATGCCGCGGAGAACCTGGAGAAATGGTTCGTCGATTACTCACGCTCAGCAGACATGTCGATAGATAATGTCATAACTGCAGAAAGATCTTCCCTATCTTCAAAAAACATCCAAAAAGCCGGGAGGGAGACCCTGAAGTCATTAAATGGCTCGGCCTCGCTTGATCTTTCAACTAAAAGTGCCGACAGCGCAAGAAAACTGGAATCCTTTTTCGCATCTGCTTTCAGCACAGCCAGGGCAGCCGTCTTCCTCGGCCTCTTGTTTTTGCTCCTCTCGGCAGGAGCATTTTTATACAGCAGGCTGAACAGTGATCATTTTGAGTATGTCCCCTTTGAGATTTACGGGACAGCATTTGGAGAGAGGTCCAACAGCCCTCTGGCCTCTTCATCCGCGAAAATAAAGAACCTCAGCGCGGGCGGGACCAACATGAGCCTTGAACAGGCTCTGGAAAATATTTCGGCAGCCTGGAAAGCATCCGCTTCATCAGGATCACTGAAACTTGACGCAATAAGGTACGGGACCGAGCGCACCGAGATACAGGGCACCGCTGCCGGAAGCGGTGCTGTCGAATCCCTTCGCGATTCGCTGAACAAAAGCGGCTTCAGCGCGAAGATCACCGACATCCAGCAGATACCGGGTTCGGGAATGCGTTTTTCCATAGGACTAGACAGCCCCGAAAGGAGCGGGCAAAAATGATCGAAGAGATCAGGGAACTGCCTGAGACAAAAAAACTCATCCGCCTCGGACTGCTCGCACTTCTGGTCTGGACAGTGGGAGCAGCACTCTTCCTTGAGGCTGCCGCTGTCCTGAACAGCAGCAGAGAGAGGATCGTCGACGCAGGAAGAGTCCTTGATGCGGCAAATACCTTCTATTCATATCCTTCAAGAAATTCCGAAGGAGATAAAGAGCCTTTGTCTCTCCTAACCGACACGATAAACGAACTCAGGCTGAAAGACCGTGTAGGACTGATGAACTCAGGTTCGTTGGGGCTGACCGTTCAGATGACCGAGCTGAACGGAGCAGAATTTGTCTCTTTGCTGAAGCGCTTCGCTGAAAAGGGCCTTCAGATAAAAACAGCTGATATCAGGGCGATAACTTCCGCTCAAAAGGGAAGGCTGATAAACGCATCAATGCTGATAGGAGCAAACGGCGATGGCTCTCAGTAACGCACTCAAGGTCATTTTTGCAGGACTGTGCGGCCTCATCGCCGGCATGGTCCTCTTCTTTCCATGGGACGCAGCGGCAGAGTACGCAGCGAGCCGGACTGCCGCGTCAGCTTCGGAAAAAAATATCTTTATCTCATTCAGGGACATTTACACCGAGGGCTTCGCGGACAGGGAATTCATCTACAGGGGCATCACCGCGGACATGCCCGCAGTATCGATAAAAATCAACGAAGCCAGAGTGGACCCGAAGATAATAAGATCTTTGATATCCGCCTCAAAAACGGGGACCATCTCTCTTGGAAGCGGCGAGATCACAACAGTAACAAGGCAGAAACTCAAATGGACCTCCGGAACGGCGAACATAAGGTCTGACGGGAAGACGCTGTATATCGACGACCTTACGCTTGCCGGCAGCGTATCGGCAAAGGGCTTCATAAATATTTCAACGGATACAGGTAAGATAGTGGCATCTGATATAACTGCCCGTTTCCCGCATGAATTTGACAGGGCGCTTGAGATGCTGAGCAATATGCAGTTACTCCCCCTTACGAAGTCCGGCTCGGGGGAATGGAGGATATCACGGTGAAAGAAGACCTCAGGCCCCGTTTGTCCGCATATATAAAAGATTTTTGCGGCCTGTTAAGAAACGGATATCCCTCTGGCGCAAAGAGGCAGTCAAAGGATCTTCTTCTGCCACTACTCTCCTTTCTTGCCGGCCTGATCATCGCATCGGTGATATGCTTTTTCATGGAATTTTCCTTGCTTGATCGTTCTGCCGAGGCAAAACATGACCTTGCAGCGGCCATATCAAACAGGACCCCGTCCCTTCTCAATTCTTTGAGTGCCGATCCTTACCGGGATTTCTATGATTTGAATCCGCTGGGTACGCTTATGCCCGACAGGGGCAGTTCGGAAGACATGTCATATCAGATCAGAGACATGAGCCTTGCCGGAACGCTGCCCGACATCGGAGCATGGATCCGAGGCAGTTCCTCAACTCGTTTCGTATTGAAAGGCGAGGAGATCAGCGGCTATAAGCTGGATGATGTCAAATATCAGGAAGTCACCCTTATTAGGGGTGATCAGAAACACAGGCTGTTTATGAGCATCTCTACCGGCAATCTGACGCCCCCGCAAAGGGTCTCAGACCGCCCTCAGCAAAGGAACACCGTCCCCAAAAAGGCACCTCCCAAAGAGGGGCATCCCGGTATTGAACCTGCATCGGAAGGGATCGAGGGAGTGATCCCCAGAGAGCTCGTGGACAAGCTTCTGATGAACCCCTATGACGAGATCGCCAAGATGAGGATGGTGCCTGCCGAGGGCGGCGGCATGCAGCTGGCGAGAATAGACCCTGACAGCGTCCTCGGACTTGTCGGAGTCAAAAAGGACGACGTCATAAAAGCCGTAAACGGAGTTGAGATAACCAATCTCAGCGATGCCACGAACGCTGTCAATTCGATGATGTCAGGTACAAGATTTGACGTCAGGGTCGAGAGGTCCGGCAAACCTCTGGAATTAAGATATCAGGTAAAATGAATATCAAAATGAAGCGCGCCTTCGCATTAGTTGAAGTTATGGTTGCGGTAGTAATACTCTCCCTAACCGCTGCCGCAGCGATAAAGCTTGTGATGCTCGGGCAGGAAGGACTCAGGGGAGCAAAGGCCGAGATAGCTCTGACAGAAGAAGCGAAAACGGTCAGGACGGGTATAATGCTGGGAACAGTACAGACGTCAGGCAAACGCGGCGATATAATATGGGAAACGTCTGACGGGACAAAGGAAATGTTCGGCGAGAATTTCGGGAGGCTTGACTTTTCCGGCCGGGAACAGACAAATATGATCGTTATCAATGAAGATATGAGATGGAAAGAGATCAGGGTCAGCAACACGAAAGATGAGCGGCACATCGTCATATATATGCCCTATGACTGATACCGGATCATGACAGCGGGACCGTAAGGGCAAAGAAGGTCACAGCACAGATCCAGCCGTAAAATCTTTACACATCATCCATACCAGCAGCCGGGGAGAGATCTGACATGTTCAGGAAAACCAAATTATTGTCCTTCATCTTTATCCTTTTATTTATAATCTCTTCATCAGCCGGATGCATGCCCGCAAAAGCACAGGATGCTCCGGACGAGGAACAAAACCTCGTTGCGGCAGCCCGCCAGATGCGGCAGTCAAACAATGTACAGCTGAACTTCAGCAACCTTGAGATCAGCAAGTTCCTGAGGTTCATGTCGGAACTACTGAATGAAAACATCGTGGTGGATCCCGCTGTAGGAGGCAAGGTCTCTGTCGTTTCTCCCAAGGCCATCTCGCTGAGGGAGGCAAGGGAAGTGATGCTCTCCGTACTTGAGATGAACAACCTGTCGATACAGAACATGGGGGGGTATTCAAAGGTATTGCCTGCCAGTTCCGGACCGACACTGAACAACACCGTCATAAAGGGCGACCGCAGCATAGCTCCGGGTGAAGCCCTGACTGTCCAGATGGTCCCTCTTCGCCATGTAAAGGCCGGTTACATAACAGAACCGCTCAGATCCGCTGTACCTGATATAAATGTAACACCTCTCGAAAATGGGAATGCAGTCCTGCTTACCGGCAAGGCCTCTGCCCTGAACCGTTCCGTAAGCGTCATAAGGGCACTGGACGCCAAGGACAGCATAAGGAGCATCAAGGCGTTCACCCTTACCCATGCCAATCCAAAGATCGTGGAATCTCAGCTCAATGTCATGTCAAAGGACACTTCATCCAGGCTTTCAGGAATTCTCGCGGTGGGGGACGAGAGGACAAGGCGCGTGGTCCTTATCGGAAGCAATCAGGCCCTTCTTGAGTCCGAAAGGATCCTGAAAATTCTCGACGTGCCCTCACGTGCTGAAAGCTTCCATGTCTACCGCCTCAAAAACGCAGATGCAAAAGTCGTGGCCGAACAGATGAACAGCATTTTGGCGACAGCGGCCAAACTTTCACCCGATCCCAAAGGAGCGATACCTTCCTCTGTGGTCCCGGACCTCCCAACAAACAGCCTTGTATTCACGGCCTCGCATGAACAGTTCGGTTCACTCAAGGAGATACTGGTCCAGCTGGATATCCAGCCCAAACAGGTCCTGCTGAGAGGGCTCATAGCTGAAGTCAATTTGAACAAGCTCAACAGCGCCGGGATAGACTGGGCTGCGTGGGGCGGAGGAATAACCGGCGATGCGGTGATCGCGGGCAACGTCCAGATGGGCAGCTCGACCATACCCGGAGAGATGCTTGACCTTTACGACAAGCTGATCACAAGGGAGGAAATATATACCAACCCGGTAACCGGAAACACATACACGACAACCAACACCGACGGCAAGGCACTCATATACTCCTACGTCAAGATGCTGAACAAATACGACGCTATCAACGTACTCTCGATGCCCCGCCTGATGTGCACCGACAACCTGCCGAGCCATCTGCAGGTCGGACAGGTAATACCTCAGATGAAGGGTACGCTGACCGACACCACGAATCCGAGGGCGGTCCAGAACACCTACGAATACAAGGACGTAGGCCTGATCCTCTCTGTCACCCCCCATGTGAGGAGCGGTAACCTGGTGGCACTTGAGATAGAACAGAGGGTGGAAGACCTGCTGACGACGATGGGATCTCCCACACCCGTCACCTCAAAGCGCGAAGTCAAGACAAACGTACTGGTAGCCAACGGCGACACGATAATCATCGGAGGGCTGATAAGGGAGGCAGAGAAGGTGCTAAAGCACAGGGTACCCTTCTTCTCTTACATCCCCCTTATCGGGAACCTCTTCAAATCGAGCGAAAAACAGAGGGAAAAGGT
>DCEE01000032.1 GCA_002316795.1 Synergistaceae bacterium UBA1037 | reverse complement strand
GGCTCCACGTTTCCCATTTTTTTTAACGGCCAGGTGATCGGAACAGCAGCCATCGCAGGCGAACCGGAACTGGTGCTGCAGTTTTCCACGCTTGTTAAAAGCCAGATCGAAAGCATGCTCAGAGAAAAAATATACGCTCCTTCGCTCAGGACATCACAGGGAAAGGTCGACGAGCTGGTCAACGATATCAGCTCATTCGATCCGAGAAGGGACGACCTTTCCAAACTCCCTGAAAGAGCAGAGAGGCTGGGTATACGGCTTGATGTCCCAAGAGGTGCGATAGCGATCTTTTTCTCTAACTTCAGGGGACTTGGCCTGGAGAAGAATCCGGTCCGCCTCTCATACAAAAGCAATACGGATCCTATTTCCGATGAAATTGACTACGGAGCCACCCACTCCAGGGTGATAGAGATCCTAAGGGAGGTCTTCCCTGATCCCCAGAACATAATCGCATCTGTATCGAGGGACAGGTTCGTTATCTTCTGGAAACTGGAAAAAAACGAAGAAGAGCCTCTGTCCGCAGAGCTGGAACGGGCGAAAGGCCTTTCGAAAGAGATTTGGGATAAACTGAAAGACGCCTCGATAGAGACAATAATCGGCCTGGGTCATCCGGCCCAGAACCTCTACGAGATGCCCTTTGCCTACAGCAACGCCTGGGAAGTCGTATCGGTAGCAGAAAAATTGTCGCTGCAGCCCGGTGTCTATTGCTTCAATGAAATGCTCCTTGAGCACATACTGCTCTCGGTGAATCCAAATTACTCCCTGAAGTATCTTGAAAAAAAACTTGCGGGATACGGTGAGGATAACGACGCAGCTGATCTTCTGGAAACATTTTCGACATACTGCGAATGCTTCTTCAGCAAACAGAAGGCCGCTGAAAAGCTGCACCTGCACAGGAACACGCTTGCATACAGGATCGCAAAAATAGAAGAAAGGTTCAACATTTCTACAGAGAACTTTGAAGATGTCATCTCCTTCTATCTTGTCCTGCTGATGAAAAGGCTCGGGGTCTCCGGGGGGAAAAAATCCGAAGACTGACCCGACCTCCGCGTCCGGAAAAAAGACAAGTCAGCGGCCTCCGCTTCTATCTCTGCGGGGCCGCTGACTTCCCGGATCCCTAAAAGCCGTTGGGAGGCTCTTTACTTAGCAATTGCGTCCGAGATTTTTTTCATTTCTTTCTTGAACTCATCCATCAGAGCCTTGCCTTTGCTCTGATCAAGTTGTCCCCATGTGGCGGCGAATGCGTCCATCATCGGCTTGAGTTCCTTGGGGGTGTACATGTGCACCTGTATCCCCTTCTTCTTCATCAGATCAAGATACTTCTGGTCGTTCGCCCGTGCGTTCGTGATGCTCAACGCTGCCTGTCTGCTCACAGCTTCCTGTAGTACCTTCCGGTCTTCAGCTGAAAGTTTTTTCCAGACCTTGTCGCTGATCATTATCCCGAGGCATTCCGTATTTTTGTTGAAGTTGTACCAATGTTTGATGACATCTCCGAATGTGGTGTAGGCAGCCACGATGGAGTAGCCTGTATCGCCGTCGCATACACCTGTCTGCATCGACTGGTAAACATCGGCGAACGGGATGGAGATCGTGCGAAAGCCGGCGCCTTCCAGGGCTGTCTTGAAGACATCCATGTTGGGGATGCGGAGGAGGAGTCCCTTGTCCACTTTTGGATCGAGAGGGGCTCTCATCGGCTTTACTGTTCCAATGCCGACCATTCCCTCAAGGTACATGCCAAGCAGTTTTACTCCCAGGCGTGAATTGAATTCATCCATTTTTTTGAAGAACCAGCCGTTGGGGTCGTAAACCTTGGACACCTGTTCATAGCTGCTTGTATAACCCTGAACGTATATCAGGTCCATCCTGTTGTCGAACTGGCTCGGAAAGGAGATGCAGGCCATTTCGACAGTTCCCCTGATCAGTTCCTCATAAACGAGCGAATAATCCCCAAGCTGGTTGGCCGGGAAGACCTTGATCTGTACTCTGTTGTTGGTCTTCTGGGCTACTTCTTTTGCTATTTCATTCATTGAAACCGTTGCAAAGTGTTCGGGTGGATTCTGTCCCGCAAACTTGAGCACCACCGGAGCTGCTTCCGAGCTCTTTACCGTGGCGATCACCGAAAACGCGCAAAAAAGAGAAACTAAAGAAAAGAAGATAAAACGCTTTGAAACTGTCATCCCTATCACTCCCAATTCCTTTGATATCATCCTGTGGGTCAGATCATTACTGCAGGGTGGCCAGAAGCGAAGCTGCACACTCGGGCAAACGCCTGAGATCAGTAACTATCCCTATGCCCAGTCTCTCAAGATCCGAGGAGACCTCTACGGGGACAGTACCTTCTTCCGTGTTCTGGTTCAGGACCCCTCCCATGCATACCGGGATGGAAACGTTCTGCTCTTCCATCTCGTCCAGTACGTTCCTTGCATACTCAAGCGCCATGCCGTTGTGGGTGCTGATAAAGATGATCTCTGCACCGTACCGGACGCCGGCAAGTACGACCTCGTCCGGATTTTTCTCCGCACCTATGTTCACGGCATGACATCCTGCCTGCTGCAGCAGATTGTCGATCAACAAAAGGCCATGTTCGTGTACATCGGTCGATGCCAGAAGCACCCTGCGTCCAGAGAGCTTCTGCCTTACTTCGCTGCTGTTAAAATATGGAGTCCATATGTCGACCTGCTCAAGAGTCTTGGTGAAAATATCATTTGGTATGGCCAATGATTCTCCGGCAGGAGCAGTACCATTTTTTGCGGAAGGATTTAGCGTATCTTCAAAAACTCTGGGTCCCATGCATTTCAGTACATAAAGCATCTGGACCGCGTCCTTCGTATCGACCCCGCACTCTTCCAGATATGAAAGCGCGTCGTTGAATATCCTTCTGCCTTTCCTGCATATAGATCCCGCAAACTTTTTAGGTTCGGTGAAATCAAAGTGCGGGTGCATTTTTACGGCTGTCTTTTCTATCTCTCTCCCCCACAGCTGCACCTCGCATATCTCTTCGAGCGACGGGGCCCTATGGGCTTCCGTGAATGGAACAGGAAGGACCGCATGTCCTGTCGGACATTCTATCTGGGTCATAATGTCCCAAAGAAGGTACTCTGCTGTCAGTGCCCGGTTTTTTTCAGGATCGCTGTGCGAGGATATAGTGTCTCCGTAGAACATCGAACCCACGCAGTCGTGACCGTGGATCTCATCCAACGCAAATATCCATCCGGAACGCTTGACCGGATCGGAAACAAGCCCTCCTACACAGTGGGCAAGCTTAGCCCCAAGAAGATCTTCAACTATGTACTTCTCCAGGTAGGCCCAGGCCGCGCTTGTGCTGCAGTCAAGGAAAAGCGCTCCGAAACCGTCGTCAAGGTACGAATGCATCAGTGTTCCCCTGTCGCGAAGGAAACCCATTATCCCTATGGCTTTTACCGTTTCGACTGTCGTTATGTCCTTGCGTTTCCACATGGGAGCCTCGTGCGCAAAAAACTGTGATAAATTGCCTATTGTAGTTACACCTGCCCGCAATGCTGATACCGTGTTTTCCGTTGAAGCAGGAAAGCCGATTATGAAGTCTCCCATATGGGGCTGGATGGGAGCAGCCTGTCCCACCTGCATCCATTCTTCTTCAGTTTCAAGATATGGACCGCTCTCCTGGGGAGCGGACTTTCTCATGTCTTTGGGAAGGGCCATCCTCCTGTCAAGGCAGATCCCGGCCCTGTCGATGACGAAGCCGTTACTTTCGGCAAAATCATAGGCGGCCCTGAGGCTCCGGGCCGTTTCATCCCAGGTATTCATGCCTATATGCGCATGAAACATCACATGTCCGTTTTTAATACTCATGCGTTTATATTCAAGTTCCGATGAGACTCCGTATTTTTCCATGAACCTGGAGCGGCCGATCACTATAGAAGAAGCGATCTCCTTCGACTCAGAAAGAATTGCTTCCATTTTTGGAAGTTTAGCTGAATTTATCAGCTCTTTTATATTCTTTATATGCTCATCCATCATAATGTCTCCATCCATCAAACTTAAATTAACATCGTTCTTGGCCATGTTATACTTCTAAAAATTTCATATCTTTAAGAGATTCTAGCCCAATGATTTAACATAGTCATTGTTATCTCTACATGAAAGATAGGTCGAACTCAACCTATTTTTTATGCAATAAGCACAAAAAATATGCAATTATCACAAAGTGTCGAAGTTAAAGAAAGATTATTGTGCATTTTTTACAACAGCCCGGCATTCGATCGATGCCGAAAGGAGGGTCGAGACAGTTTCAGCCTCTCCTGCGTAACTTATGGCCTTCTCGGCTGTTATTATGATTTCGTGATATCCCATGCTCCCGGCCAGCCAGGCAAGATATTTCCCTGCCGCTTTTTCTGCCATTTCAAGAAGTTCCTGAAAATTTTCAGAGGAGATCGTCGTCTCAGGAAGAAAGGCAGTAAAACTCTCATCGCTAAAACTGTGCATAATGGATACCCTGCAGTTCAGTTCGATCGAACTTACTGCGGCTCCCACGGCTCCCGCCACATCGAAGTTGCGTGGGACCGTGATCTCCGCCTCTCCATTATCTCCGAGTTTCGCGAAAACCTTCGCCGGCGTGCCCACATAGACCCTGGGCAGCTGGCCACACGCTGAAGTGTATTCGCTGATCGACGACTCAAGCATCGAATGAGCCTTCACTGCTACTGCCTCGGCGAGATCGTAGCCGGCGGTTCCCGCCTTTTTACCTTTCAGGTATGACGCTGCCTTGGATATCTTAGGATCACCGACCTCTGAGAGTTCCATTGTGTTGAATGCGTCAGTAGGGGTGTAAGAGTATCCCATTGCCATCCATTTCCCAAGATCTGCCGTCCGCGGTACGTCATCCGTCATCAAGGGCTTTGGACTGCCATCTGCTTCAGATCTGCCAATCCCTTCAGCCTCATCCGGGCATCCCAGAAGATCTTTTATGACTGTCTCAGCCTGAAGGCCGGAGTCCTGCGCCGTCATGCAGAGCGGAACCGACCTTTCCGGCCCTATCCTGATATCCTCTGTCCCGCAGACCTCAGTCCTGCTGTCACCTCCCAATGCGATACTCATTATGTTGAGAGAGGGTATCATGGTCTGGTAAGACCCTATCTTTGCTCCCGCGTCGCTGAATACGGCCCTGCCTAGATATATCCTGCCAATGTCTGTGGATGTGCCCCCGATATCCACGGCAACAAAGCTGTCTAAACTCTCACCGCCGGCGATATGACAAGCCCCCCTCAGACTTGCGGCCGGCCCCGAATAGATCATTTCAATGGGAAATCTTCTGCACCACTCTGATGGCACAAGGGTGCTGTCACTCCTCAAAAACATAACAGGACATGAGAGCCCGTATTTTTTTGCAACTGATCCTATGTCGTCAATGAGCCTCTCTGCCAGGGGCACAAGAGAGGTGTTGAGATAGGCCGTAACAGTCCTTTTGACAGAATTGAGGCGGGAATATGAGAGTTCATGGCTGCAGGTCACATGACCCGAACCATTTGCGAGCAATATCTCCTTTGCAGCTGTTTCATGCCGGGGATTCCTAGGGGAATACATGGAGGATACAGTAAAGAGCTCCCCCCGGTGATCCTTTGCAAAATTTTCCACAGCCCGGGGGTCGAAAGTTTCTCTCTCCTTTCCCCATCCTGTGTGTCCGCCCCTCACTTTCAGCACCGATGACGGGCCGATCGCCCCTTCGATGTCGGAAACGATGTGCGGGTACCTGTCAAAACCTATCAGGATCAGGTTTGAAGGTTCTCCTTTGCCTTCCAGCAGCGCATTTGTTGAAACCGTAGTAGATATGTTCACCGAGGCCACTTCGCTGCCATTATCATCAATGCTTGCGGTTAGGGCTTTGAGCGAGTTATCTATGGCTTTGGCATAAGAGGCGTGTTCCGTGGGTATCTTCACAGAAGCAACGATCCTTTTATCAACGCAGTCATAGAGGACCCCGTCTGTATTGGTCCCCCCGACATCTATTCCAATGTTGTACCTCGGGCCGAACGGAAGATCCATGGCTGCCTCCCGGATGCAAAAAGATGCCCATCATAAACATGTTGTTTGATATGGCAGATCAACATTATAATATCCCTGATATGTCCGTCTCTTAGGCGGTCTTTTCTTATCCTATATAATGTAAAGCAAGATGTCATTATTGCCTGAGCACAAACAATGGCTGGTGTTGAGTATTGATCTTGTGCGGAATGCATATCCTGTTTTGGAAGGCGCAGCACTTATCCGGGACACGGACGGGAGAGGATACCATGAGGAAACATCTCAGATCGCTTTCTTTTATACTTTTATCATTATTCTTTGTCGCTTTCCCGATGTCCGCCTTTTCCGAGGCATCACCTGCTGATGCCCTGGCAGCGGCTCAGAAGCACCATGATGAGTGGGGATTCCCACACAGGGACGGGATCGTGCTGGTCCTGTCCGGGGGCGGGACCAAAGGGCTTGCGCACATCGGCGTGATTGAGGTCCTTGAACGGGAAAATATCCCGATCGCCGCGATAGTCGGCACAAGCATGGGAGCGATAATAGGAGGCCTTTACGCATCAGGTTACAGCGCCGCTGAGATGAAAGAGATAATATCCGGCCTGGACATGATGGAAATAATTTCCAACAGGTCATCGGCGGAAGCTGTCGATGTCAACTACAACAAACCTCCTTCAAGCGGTTCCGCCATCTTTAACGTTTTCATGGATGAAGAAAAAAAACCCAGGAGCAACAGAGGCATGCTACGCGCCAAGGGCCTTTATACCTTCCTCAACGAGATGACCACAAGGGTAACGGTCACTGACTTCAATCTGCTGCCGATCCCCTTCGCGGCAATGGCCACCGATCTAGAAACAGGAGAGTCTGTTGTACTGAGGGACGGCAACCTTGCATCGGCGTTAAGGGCTTCGCTCTCGATACCGGGTATCTTCGAACCCTGGGAGATGAACGGCAGACTCCTGGTAGACGGGGGCCTCAGAGCGAACCTCCCCGTTCTTGAGGCAAAGAAATTATTTCCCGGACACCCGGTGGTCGCTGTCAACCTTTCCCCCGGAAATATCACGAAAAAACGGGAAAACCTGCGTTCACTGCTTGAAGTGATGGCCCAGACAGTTGAAATACTGATGGTCCACCAGGTAAGGGTGAACGCCGCGGCTGCAGATCTGGTGATATCTCCCAAAGTCAAAGATTTCGGCGTGCTGCAGTCTGACGGCTATGATCAGATCATAGCAAGGGGGAGCGCGGCTGCCGAGCCCATGATCGAACAGCTAAGAAATATTACATGCCTGCCTGACCAGACATTCTGCGAGTTCAGGCATGTCGACCCGCCCTCCTCTGTGAAGCCTGTCGTGACCGAGATAAGGTTTGAAGGGATCCCCGAAAGCATTGCAAAAGTACTTCACAGCAAGTATGAAGATTGGATCGGAGCGCCTTTAGACATGGAAAAAGTCGCCGATGCAGTTAAGATCCTTTCGATCGGAGACGACTTCGTGTCTGTCGAGGGCCGTGCCCAGACTCTGACAGAAGGGACGGCTGCAGTTGTATTTTTTATAGAGAGACCTTCAAAGTATGAGTTCGGACTCGGCGGATATGCCAGCAACCTGTACCCTGACAGCTGGATATCGCTCACCGCACAGATGCGCGATATTTTCTTAGAGGGGGATGTCGGCTCTGCCGAATATAGGTTCGGATCAAAGTGGGGGGCGATGCTGAGGTACTTCACACCCAAGACCAGCCATGACACCCAGTTCGGGATCGTTCTCTCTGCAAGGGAAGAGGGCTTCGACCCGGGAAATGCAGCCTCTTTCGAGCTGGAACGGTACACGGGCAGGGTAGCCTGGTACAAGGATTTTGGCAGGAAGGCCAGGATAGGCCTGGGGTACGCGGCAGAGAGGATCGAATATGGTGATGACGGTACTATGGACGGACCTTACATAAACTTCACCTTCAACAATCTGGATGACCCGATACTCCCCACCAAAGGACTCTCGATCAACTCGGACATCTGGTTCCCGAATGGGGAGACAACGATAACCCATACGCGTTTCCATACGTACCTTCCGATCTGGCGGACATGGAATGTCGTCCTTTCCGGGGGCCTCAAGACAGGAGACGTAGATGATCCGGCCTATGCGGCCACACTTGGGACCAATGAGGAGCTCTTCAGCCTGGCTTCGCATCCCCTGGTGGGGGATCAGGCATACTGGATCCACCTGGGGGCCGCCAAGATAATCACAAGGTCATGGTGGGGGGGGATAAACCTCGAGATCTTCGGAAACTTCGGCCAGACGATGAGAGAGTGGGAGAACGACCAGAGCTGGTGGGAAGCCGGTATTGCGCTATCCGCTCCTATGACGAACTTCAGTTCGAGGGTCATGCTGATATATGACCAGAGCGGGGAGTTCACTTTAGGCTACTCGATAGGCATACCGATGTGGTGGAACGGCCCGCTTCCGTAAAGACGACCTGAGCGCCCTGTATCAGGATGGCGGGACCGGGCAGAGGTCAGATCTGTTTCCAGTGCTTGAAGCCTTTGCCCAGGACTTCCGATGCCTCCGAGACTACCATGAAGGATTTTGGATGGTTCTTGGCCAGATACCGTTTCAGGACCATGGTCTGCCTGGGGGTGAGCAGACACATTATCGTTGGACGCTCCTCGCCGGAGAAGCCTCCCTCGCCGTACAGTACGGTCGATCCCCTGCGCAGTTCGTCAGAGATGTACCTTACCACCGGCTTTGTATCCTTGGCCATTATCAGCACCAGACGGCGCTTGTCGAACGATGAGAGAACGCTGTCTATGCTCTGCCCGGATACATAGCTTGCGACAAAACCATAAAGCATTTTTTCCATTCCCACGATCCCCATTGATCCGCCGAGGATGAGCATATTTATGTAGAAGCTGAAACGTCCGACTTCGATGCCGTATCTCTTTCTAAGTACAGCTATGACTATATCCATCCCGCCTCCGCTCACCCCTGTTCTGAAGACGAGCCCTCCGCCGACCCCCTTGATCAGGCCGCCCGCAATGGCCACAAGGAACATATCGTTGATGACAGGAAACTTTATGAATTGAAGGACTTCGAGCAGAAATGAGATCAAAATGACATTATATATAGTCCACAGGACAAAACGCTTTGAAAGTTCCTTCCAGCCCCATGCCAGGAGGATGACGTTCGCCACAAGTGATGAGATGGATGGAGCGAGGCCGATAGTGTACTTCAGTATGACAGAAATACCCATCACGCCTGCATCGGGAAAACGATAGGGCAGTGTAAAGGCTATAACGCCTATTGTATACAGCAGAGACCCCAGGGTGGATATGACGAATGTCGACCATTCGCTCATTACGAATAATTCCATTTTTACAGCAAGATGTGCCAGCCTGTGTTTCGCTCTCACGCTCATTATCTCTCCTTTTCAAAGTCCGGATAACCATAACCTTAAAAGTTGATTAAATCAATCGGCATTTTACTCATAGGTTCATATGTGTTATTCTCTCTCTTTGTAATCTTGATGCTGTGATAAAATAAGCACCAGAAATTTATAATGGGAGGAATATATAAATGGCCGCACCGATGCAGATAAGTCTTGAAGAAATAATTACGATGCTTCTGTCGAGGGTGGAATCCCTTTCGGCAAATGATGAAAACAGCAAGACAAAATCAAATATAATTTACCGCGCCCTCTATAAAAAGGGACTCATCACAGAAGAAGATATCATGGATTCCGTAAAAGAAGAATACAGGATGCTTAAGGAACTCGGGGTCATTCAGGCCGAACCTAAGGATGAAATGTACAGCACGATAACCGACGGGATCCTTCAGTGGATCAAGGGCGACGTCGAGGGTATCAAAAGATCGATGGCGGAATATGAGAAGAAGCTTCAGGAATATGCCCGTGAAGAAGCTGCCAAAAAGCCCAAGATAGAGGTGGCCGGCGCCAACGTCCTGAACCAGCTCGACAGCATGGCAGGCGCAAAAGGCAAGCTGATAGTCTAAGCATGCCGGACTAAATGAACAGGGATCACTCCAAAGACAGAAAAATGCCCGCAGGACTGCGGGCATTTTTTATTCTCAAACGAGGTTTAAGGATCAGATGTCAATATGCTCAGCCCTGTCCGGCCTGTAGATCAGCACGGAGCAGGTCGCATAGCGTATGACCTTGTCGGCTGTGCTGCCCACCAGTATCTGCTCGATCAGATTGAAGCTCTTGTAACCCAGGAAGATGAGGTCAAACTTATTCTCCTCCGCATAGCGCAGGATCTCGTCCGCTGGCTCTCCCGAGACAATTTTTTCCTCGATCCTGAGCCCTTCTTTTATCCCGTTCTCCGCTATTACGTCCTCCATGACTTTATGCAGTTTCAACGTTGCCGCGTCTTCGATGTTTTTCTGTTCTTCCTTGCCGGTCGAGGATACGAATGCCTTGATGTCATATCCCTGCAGAAAACGCGACGTCTGCGGCGCACAGTGAAAGAAAGTAACGTCTGACGCTATCTTCTGAGCCAACCTGTAGCCTGCACCCGTAGTGCGGCGACCCAATGGACTGAAATCCACAGCCAAAAGAATTTTCATGTTGATACTGACCTCCTGTGATCATTAAATTACCGATTTTTTATCGTTGTTGATATTGTAGCATTCATTTTCTGAATAATCACAGAGGGCCGGTCGGGATAAATGCCTATTTATTGCCTGCGAAACACTAAAAACCTGCACCTGCCGGGAAAGCTGTACCGGCAGGTCATCGGGAGACCGTGGCAGATCCGGGAAGAAGGCCGGGCACTAGCCTTTCTTTGGCCTGTATATCAGGACAGAGCAGGGAGCATATCTGGCGACCTTTGATGCGGTGCTCCCGACAAGCAGCTGTTCTATGGCGCTGTAGCTCTTGTATCCGACTACTATCAGATCAACGCTCTTATCTTTCGCATAATTCAGCAGCTCGTCGCCGGGGTCGCCGAAGGCCACCTCTTCTTCTATGTTCAAAAACTCTGATACCCCGCTCTCCGCAAAGACGTCCTCCATCACCTTATGGAGTTTCTGCCTTGCCATCTCTCCTATTTTTTTCTGATCATCCCTGCTTGTCGAAGAAACAAAGGCCTTTATGTCATAACCCTGGAGAAAACGCGCTGTCTGCGGAGCACAGTGAAAAAAGGTGATCTCGCTTCCCAATTTCTTTGCCAGACGATACCCTGCGTGCGCTACTTCCCTTCCTACCGGGCTGAAATCAACGGCTACGAGAATTTTCATTTTTTCATTACCTCCTGTCGGTCATTGTGATATTAAGGGACTATAATTATACCTGTTACAACATCCATGGGTAAACCGATCCGGGAGGATATTGCCATTGAAGTATTTATTCGATGCCGTACTGGTCCCGTCAGAGATGATGGACATGCATGACTGCAGGCTTGTGGTCGATCTGCTCCGGGCATCCACACAGATAACGACGTTTTTCGAGTACGGCGGAAGCACTCTGATGCCATGCACTGACAGTGAAGAGGCCTTCAGGATGAAAGCAGAAGCAGGCCCCGGGTGGATGCTTATGGGAGAAAGAGGGGGAGTGATGATCCCGGGCTTCGACTACGGAAATTCACCTCTTGAACTGACAAGGCGCGGGGCTCCTGAAAACGCCATCATGACAACCTCTAACGGAACGAAGGCGCTTCTGGCGGCCGCTTCGGACTGCCCCGAAGTAAGGGTCGCATGCGCAAGAAACGCAGAGGCGGCAGCATGGGATGCCCTTTGCAGCGGCAGACGCATCTGCACCGTCGCTTCGGGAAGGAACGGCAAATTTTCGATAGAAGATGCTGTCTGTGCCGGTATGATCATAGAAAAAATGCTGGCACTTGCGCCTTCCAACGGTGGAACGGAGATGGAACTGACTGACGGAGCAATAACAGCAATGGCCCTCTGGCACCATTTCGGGCCTGACCTGGTTTATCTATGTATGGAGTCGGAGCATGGGAAGATACTTCAGAAGCTTGGCTTCAGCGAGGACATCTTTTATTGCGGAGAGATCGACTCTTCGGCAGTTGTGCCTTATTACAGGAAAGGCGAAAAATACGGATCGGTCTCGTCCGGATAAAAAAACGGCCCGGGACAGACCCCGGGGCCGTCGGTATTATGACACGCAGACCGTACTAAGAAACCTTCTTTTCCATATCCTCGATAACATCCGAAAAAACATCCAGGGCATCTTTGAAATCGAGGCGTCCGAGCCCGACCCGGAAATTGTTTGTGGAGACGCCGAACGCACGTTCCCCAATGATAAGGAGTTCCTTTTCGTTCATCGCCTTTTCGCACATCTCAGTCACATCGAACGGCTTCATCAGCTGGGGGAAGGCTGTGCTTCCTCCGTTTGGCTGGATCCAGTGTAGCAGCTTCTTGTGTTTTTTGAAGAACTTCTCTGCAAGGTTCAGATTGTCCAATACGATCTTGTGGTTGCGCCGGAGAAGGTCTGAGGCATTTCGCATAGCTATCGTGGCAAGGATCTCTCCCGGGGCATTGTTGCACAGAGTCGTGTAATCTTTATATGCAGCGCAGTTTTCAAGTATATTTTTATTTTTTGTAACAAGCCACCCTATCCTGGTCCCTGGAAGTCCGAACTTGTTCAGGCCGCCGATAGTCGTAGCCCTCGGATACATGTCGGAGAGAGAGGGGAGCGCCGCTGCCGGGTCATGCTCCATTCCGCGGTATGTCTCTTCGCAAAATACCCATGTACCCATCCTGTCAGCCAGGCTGAGTATCCTGTCCATCTCCGTCTTTACAGGTATGAATCCTGTCGGATTGTTTGGTATGTTAAGGACCAGGAGCTTCGTATTGGGGGAAATGTTTTCGGCGAGGAAGTTGAAATCGAGGTTCCATCCCCAGCTTGTCTCTTCGAGCGGCCATTTGATTATCTTGCATCCGAGCGCCCTCGGGATCTCGTAAAGGGACGGGAGGCAGGGCTGCATTACGATGACTTCGTCCCCCGGGTCCAGAAGCGTATTCATGAATATGAATATTCCCTCTTCCGGAGCAAGTTCGAGTATATCGGAGGGGCGGATGGTAACGAACCTTTTCGCCACAGCTTCGCGCAGCGGAGCGAATCCGGTCTGGTCTGTATAGCCAAGGACAAGGCTGTCCCACATTTTTTTGCATTCTTCATCCGCCATGTCAAGTATCTCCTGCATGGTGCAGTACTCGCACGCAGATTGGCTCAGCCTGTATCTGGCCTTGGAAGAGTAACGGGCGAAAAGCCTCTCCAGCTTGAATTCTTTAATTTTCATGAAGATCCCCCTCTTAGAGTTTTTACATATCTTACAGACATCATTCTATCTCCGTCAAAGTATAACCTTTTTCATAAAAGTTGTAATCACTCCTGCAAAAGAGTTATTATAAGTCCTTAAACATGAAATAAAAAAGCTCACCCTTACTTTCAGTCCATCAATTAAAGGTATATAATAAAATACCTGTGACCATTTAATGTCCGAAGATATCGTCACATAAAAACGGCAAACAAATATATCACGTTAGCCATGAGGAACGACATTAATATATCGGCTGTCAGACAAGGATTTTTAAAATTTTACGCTAACATGAGCATAAATTTATTAATCCATATATTGCAATCTGATATATCTGTGATACAATTGTAGAGAGGGGTAATGTCATGAGCAGCAGCAGCGATTCTTTTTTCACGATCAAATCTCTCAGGGAGCAGGTTTACGACTACCTTCGCCTTCAGATGAACGACGGAAAGATCCGCCCTGGGTCCTTCCTGAACCTCAACGAGATAAGCATGGAACTGGGGATGAGCAGAACACCGCTCAGGGATGCCCTCTTCCAGCTGGAGACAGAAGGGTTCGTGACCATCTATCCAAGGCGCGGGGTTATCGTGAATACGCTGACTCTCGAAAAGATAAGGAACATTTATGAGATCCTGGGAGGGCTTGAATCATCGGTCATGGTACACATAGCGCTCCGTTTCCGTGAAAGTGACGCTGAGATCATGGATAAGTGCAACACCCAGATGAGAAAGGCTCTCGACCAGAACAATTATTCCATGTTTTACGAAGAAAACCTGAAGTTCCACAACGTCTATCTGAACATGTCAGACAACGCGGAGATACTGCAGTACATAAAAATACACCGGGAGAGGCTCTACGATTTTCCAAGAAACAAGACTTACGTCAAGGAGTGGGAGCTCCACTCCCTTGAAGAGCATAAAATGCTAATAGAGCTGCTCAGAAAAGGTGACTTCAACGGGGCGGCGGAGTACATAAGGGATGTACACTGGTCGTTCCAGGTCCAGGAAAGATTCATCAGGAAGTATTATTTCGCCAAGCATTCCGAACTGGACGTTTCTGAGGAGGCATAAGAGGATTGAGCGCAACAGGGATAATATTTGACATAAAGAAATACTCCATACATGACGGACCGGGAACAAGGACAACGGTGCACATGAAGGGATGCCCTCTCTCCTGTTGGTGGTGCCATAACCCTGAAAGCCAGTCGATGACGCCGATGATCCTTTTCAGGAGCGAGAAGTGCATAGGGTGCGGAGCATGTGTCAGATCATGTCCCAACAAGGCGATATCAGTCATTGAAGGATCCCTTGAGACCGACTTTGGCCTTTGCGACGGATGTGGGATATGCGAGGACGTATGCCCTTCAGGAGCACGCGAGCTCTGCGGCAGGAAATACTCTGTAGAACAGCTTATGGAGGAGCTCAGGAAAGATGAGATCTTCTTCAGGGATGGCGGTGGGGTGACCTTTTCGGGAGGCGAGCCCCTGATGCAGCCGAAATTTGTCATCGAGGCACTGAAAGCCTGCGGACGGGAAGGATTTCACAGGGCGATAGACACCTGCGGGTTCGTAGACAAAAAGATCATCATTGAAGCGGCAAAAGATACAGACCTCTTCCTCTACGACCTGAAACATATGGATCCGGAAAAGCACAGGCAATACACGGGCGTGGACAACAGGATCATACTTGAGAACCTTGTCGCGATCTCGGAATCGGGATCAAAGATAAACATCAGGTTTCCCTTTATGCCTGGACTCAACACAGATGACGAAAACGTAAAGGCGCTGGGAGAGTTCGTCTCAAAGCTGAAAGGGATAACGGGAGTAAACATACTTCCCTACCACACAGTCGCCAGGGGAAAACACGAGAGGTGGGGCATGGAGTATAAACTGCCGGGCCTGCTTCCTCCTACAGAGAACCAGACACGGAAAGCTGCCGGCATACTTGAAAGCTTCGGACTCAAAACACACATAGGCGGCTAGTGCGGCAATAGGACTGAATACAATGCGCATGAGGCGCATCATAATAAAAGCGGCAGACCTGAGCACGAACCGGCGAAGGTCGGGGTAGTCCTAAAAAATTTATCAGAATAAGAAAACACCTGGGGAGGTAACAAACATGAACGAACGCATCAAACGTCTTCGCGACGAAAGCTTCGAATCACATCCGTCCATCTGTATAGAGAGAGCCGTTCTTGAGACAGAATTCTACAAAGAGAACGACAACAAATACCCGATGCCCGTAATGCGTGCGCTGAACTTTAAGCACATCTGTGAAAAGAAGGCCATATATATCGGAAAAGACGAATTGATCATCGGTGAGAGAGGTTCAAAACCTAAGGCAGTCTCAACTTTCCCCGAACTTACATGCCATTCAAGGGAAGACCTTGAGATCCTTAACATCAGGAAACAGCAGAACTACACCGTAGACCCTAAAGATATCGACACCTATGAAGAGAAGGTCATTCCCTTCTGGCGCGGCCGCTGCATGAGGGACAAGCTTTTCGAGCGCATGCCCGAGGACTGGACCAAGCTTTATGAGGCCGGAACATTTACAGAGTTCGGCGAGCAGAGGGCTCTCGGACACACAGCGCTTGACGGCCTTGTATACAAAAACGGCATGCTAGATCTCAAAAGGCAGATCGCCGAATCACGTGCGAAACTTGACTACCTTAAAGATCCCGAGGCGACTGCGAAAGACGAGCAGTTGCAGGGTATGGATATCTCCTGCGACGCAGTCATCATATTCGCTGAAAGGCATGCAGAACTCGCCGAAAAGATGGCGGCGGACGAGAGCGACCCAAAACGCAAGGCCGAGCTGCTCAAGATAGCCGATGTCTGCAGATGGGTACCCGCACACGCACCGAGAGACTTCTGGGAAGCAGTCCAGATGTACTGGTTCGTACACCTTGGCACCATAACGGAACTCAACGGATGGGACGCAATGAGCCCCGGCCACCTCGACCAGCACCTTGCCCCCTTCTATGAGAAGGGCGTAAAGGAAGGCACACTTGACAGGGAAGCGGCGAAGGAACTCCTCTCCTGCCTCTGGATCAAGGTCAACAACACCCCCGCACCTCCCAAAGTCGGTGTAACTGCGGCAGAGAGCGGGACCTACAACGACTTTACGAACATCAACCTTGCAGGACTTAAGGCCGACGGCAGTGACGGATCGAGCGAAGTCACCTATATTTGTCTGGAGATCTTCGACGAACTTCGCCTTCTGCAGCCCCAGGGCAACATCCAGGTCAGCGAGCGTACGCCGGACAGTGTCATCCGTGCTGCGGCAAAGGTCTTCCGCAACGGCATGGGATATCCCTCTGTCTTCAACGCCGACATGGTCATCCAGGAACAGATGCGCGTAGGCAAGACACTTGAAGACGCACGTGAAGGCGGCACAAGCGGATGCATAGAGACAGGCGCAGCAGGCAAGGAAGCATATCTGCTCCACGGATACCTCAATGTTCCCAAGCTCCTTGAGTACACCCTTACAAACGGCGTAGACATGCTCACAGGCAAGCAGGTCAGCATTCAGACAGGTGACATCAGCGAATTCAGGACATTTGACGATCTATATGCCGCTTTCGAGAAACAGCTCAACTATGTGGTAGAGACTAAAATCAAAGTCGACAACTACCTCCGTTACCAGTACTCCACGAAGATGGCAGCCACGTTCCTGTCTGTCGTTATCAGGGACTGCATAAAGAAAGGCAAAGACTACTATAACGGCGGACCGCGCTACAACTCCGACTACATCCAGTGCTGCGGTATCGGTACGATCACAGACAGCCTCTCAGCTATAAAGAAGCATGTCTTCGAAGATAAGAAATACACACTGAAGCAGGTCGTGGCGGCTCTTGAAAAGAACTGGGAGGGCGAAGAGGAGATGCGTCTTACCCTCTGGAACAAGACCCCCTTCTTTGGCAACGATGACGACTATGCTGATGACATTATGAAGAGGGTCTATGACAGCCTCTTCAGGGCGATCGACGGCAGGCACAGTATCCTTGGCCCGACATATCACCTTAACATGCTGAGCACGACATGCCACAACTACTTCGGCCAGAAACTTGCCGCAACGCCGAACGGACGCTTCTCCGGAATGCCGGAATCCGACGGGACATCTCCAAGCCACGGCGCTGACCGCAAGGGACCAACAGCAGTTGTCAAGTCCCTCGCTAAGATGGACCAGGTAAAATCGGGCGGAACGCTCCTCAATCAGCGCTTCCTCCCCTCTGTCCTCGCCGGTGAGGAGGGCATCGAAGGAGTTAAGAATCTGATCCGCTCCTACTTCAAGCTCGGCGGACACCATATCCAATTCAATGTTGTAGATGAAGACACTCTCCGTGACGCTCAGGAACATCCCGACAGCTACCGCGGGCTCCTTGTCAGAGTGGCAGGCTACAGCGATTACTTCGTAGACCTCGACGCTTATCAGCAGGAAGAGATAATCGCAAGGAACGCCCAGGAAGGTTTCTAAGAAAGGGCGTTCAGAGCAGCAGAAACGTATAAGCAAGGGGGCCTTTCTATTCGAAGGGCCCCCTTTGATCGTTCTTATGTGCGTGTTTCTTACCGCTTTGTGAGTATCAGCTCTTCGTCAAGCCTGTGCATTTTGGAGAGGGAATACTTATCAAGCCTTTCGAGCATGCTTTTCCTGGCAGCCATCCCAAGCTCAGCCTTCGAAAGGCCGCCTTCTCTGCCTCTCTCTTTCCAGCTGACCTTTCTCTCCTTGAAGTAGAGATCGAGGTCGGCAATACGCTCACCTGAATCATCATACTCAAGTCCGGAGAGGAACCCCTTTACCGACTCTTCGTCAAGCGGGGTAAAGAGTTTAAGGAGGTAGACGTCCGCGATCCTCCCCATAAGGGTGTACTCCCTTTTCCAGCCCTCTTCAAGTATCGTTCCGATCTGGAGGCCCTGCACCGCGGTCCATATCCTCTTCCTGTGCGTGCTGAAGCGTCCCTCCTTGTCCCCGATGCGGATCTCCATGCTGTTCCAGTCAGGAGTGCCCATGGAGTCACCAAGATATTCGTTCTGCCTCATCCTGAGGGTGGCTATCAGCTTTTCCTTTGAGTGTTCGTTGACGTAAAGGGCCCTCTCGTGCATTTTCGAGTGAGGTATGCGGTGGTTGAGGGGTTCAGAGGTAAAGTAGATCACTGAGGAATCTTCGGGAAGGGGTTCGCTGAAATATGGGTCGTTCGACACGTACTCCCCTCCAAAGTCCTCCTTTATCCTTTCTATACCCTTCTCAATGTCGCCGAGAAGCCTCATAAGGATATAGCCGGGCTGCATCCTGCTCTCCGTTATGCCTTCGCCGAGCCCGGCGTTCAGCATTGTGCAGAGCAAACGCTGTATACAAGTCTCTGAGATATATACCCTGACCTCCTCCTTCTCCCCTGGCCCCACTACGATCCTGGCGATCACTATCCTGCTGAACTCGCCGGAAAGGGAGAAAGCCTCTTCTATATTGCTGCCGGCGTATTCACCCCAAGCGAGCAATATCTTTTCAGCCTTGTCGAAATTCCTGTTGAAGGTGAAGACTATCGTCTCCGGACCGCTTCTGACAAAAAATATCATCCTGGTGTTCCTTTCCTCGGTCCAATTTCAGAAAAGAGGGCCGGTGATTTAAACACAGCCCTCTTCGAATATTATATATTAAAAAATACAGCTGATATCGATCTGTTCAAAAGGTCTGCCTGTACGGTCTCACTGCTTCTTTCCCTTATAAATTAGGGGCAGGGCTCCTAAGCCGAGCAGTATGAACATCACCGGTCCCGTAGAACAGCCGCCTCCGCCGCCGCCCGCATCAGTATCATCAGAGATACCGAAAGCCTTTATGCATACGTTGCCCCTTTCATACCCCGACTCTTCCGTCAGGTCTTTCCATTCGATCCCGTCCGAAGAGATAAAGCTCTGGCCTGCCGATGCGTCTGCCTTTTCGGAGTAGTTGGTTATCGGATATTCGACCGGGATCGCGGGTAAGCTCAATATCGCCGTCCTTGACGCGGACCCTCCCGCGTTGTTGCGTGAAGAACTTGTCGGTTCGGGAAGCGCTACGCTTACAACGACCGAAAACTTCCTGTTCTTCGCCACGACGATCTCTTCATCAAGCTCGACCGTATTGTATCCGGGAGCAGCGACCGTTAAGCTTTTTTGGACCGCAAGAGTCCCGTCCGTAGGGTCACTTCCGCAGTCTTTGTATATCTTAACGGTGCATGTGCTGTTCGCGTGGCTTGTGTAGAAGGATACGGAGTTTATCTTCTCATTGCGCGATGCCGTGAATATGTTGGCGAACCAGACAGGGTCCGCAGACTCATATGTCACGAACCGGCACAGTCCGAGCGGGTCGTACTGGTAGATCTTCTCCTTATCCGGGGCTGCCGCCGTGTCGTAGACAACACCGTCATTGAGAGAGCCTTCTTCGTAAGAAACATAGTAATATCCCTCGTCTCCCCATGTATTTCCCCAGCTGTTCCTGACGATCCAGGCTCCGTCTTCAGAGGGGATTCCTGCAGGGTCGGCGAAGTTCGAAACCGCATAATCGTCATCCCAGCCGACTATCGTTACGGCATGGTTCGTACCTATTTCATCCGTATCCCTAAAGTAGGCACCGGATGCTGCTGTGAACTCACCCTGGTATATCCCTATGCTTACCGCACCGTACTCCATTATGGCCTCTTTGACGGTGTTGATGCGGGCATCCTTCAGACGTACCTCCCTTTCTCCGAGGTTCCCCAGATAAAGGACGTTATTGAGTTTATACTTTCTTGCTTTCAGATCGGGCGAGTAAGCTCCCGCTGCACTCTGGGGGTATGGGGCGGAGGCCTCCTCGAGAAAGCCGGTCCCCCTGGTCAGTATGGCCGCAGACCTCCAGTCGTCCCCTCCGGCATCGTAGTATTCCACTTCACTGCTGTCATAAGTAAAGGATGGCAGATCCTCCGATTCATCGTTATAGCCGTAATATGCAAGGTACCACTCCGAAAGGTCTGCGCTATCCTTAGTCAGTATGGCTTTTTCATGTATAAGGTTGGATTCTGCGGCTGCCATCGCGGAAAAAGTCCAGCAGGTCCCGAACGGATCCTGGTCCCTGACAGCCGGCATCTCTGGCCTAAGGTCATAGCTGGCTGGTATGTCTGAGCCCTTTTTCAGGATATTCTCCGCCCCGCCGTAAACGCTTATGACCTCGCTGTCAAGGTGCGACCAGTTTACCGGGGAGGGAGCATAGCCGTGGAAAACCCCTGCCGCATTTCCGGTGCCTCCCCCTTCCTGTGCCGATGTCCGTGCCGCATCAATTTTTTTCTGCCACTCGACAAACAGAGGATCAAGCGGCGCCGCACTGATCCCCCCGGTTGACGCTTCTGAGGCAGAGTCTCCCGATATAAAAATAGCTGCCACTAAAAGGAGAATGTAAACTTTTTTAATTAAAGCAGGAGCAGATAACAATGAAAACACCTCTTTCTTTTTAAAGTGTAACTGATTTATTATATAACAAATTTAAAATGAGAAGCAATAAAAAACTATTGCAGTATTTTGGATCCGGCCTATGATCTCAGGGAATAGCCTGAAAAGTCCTTACAACGTATAATGATAGGGATAAACTCTCTCTCAAGGGGTGAGGATATGGCAAGACCGGAGATACTTAAATGCGTACTGTGCGGAAAGGAGTACAGCCCTGAGCCGGAAAGGTATGTCTGCGGCACCTGCGGACTCGACGGAACTCTTGACGTGCTCTA
>DCEE01000052.1:13192-20863 GCA_002316795.1 Synergistaceae bacterium UBA1037 | reverse complement strand
CTGGTATTCAGCAAAAGGGCTGCGCAGGACATAAATAATAACTGGCAGATAAGGGAGCATCCCAATTTTCCCGAACCGCCTCAAATATCCTGCGAAGAGCAGATCCTCAAAGATAAAAATATGATAATCAGCGAGATCAGAAGGGGAGAGAAGGATGCAGAACAACATTGACTGCCTCATGCTGTCGGCACTTCGCGAAGACATATCGCATGAGGACATCACTACAAACGCCGTAATAAAAGAGTACACAAAAGGCAGGGTAAAGCTGATCTGTAAGCAGGATGGCGTGATAGCGGGCCTCCATGTCTTTGAGCGCGTATTCAAGCTTCTGGATGACGGAATAAAGATCAGCCTTCATTTCAAAGACGGAGATACAGTGAAAAACGGTGATATCGCAGCTGAGGTCGAGGGTGACATACGGACGATACTTTCCTGCGAAAGGACTGCCCTGAACTTTATTCAGAGGATGAGCGGGATAGCCACCCATACGAGAAAGATAGCTGATATGCTTGAGGGCAGCGGGATCAGGCTGCTTGACACCAGAAAAACAACTCCAAACAACAGGATATTCGAAAAATATGCGGTAAGGGTGGGAGGAGGGAATAATCACAGGTTCAACCTCTCTGACGGAATAATGCTGAAGGACAACCACATTGCGGCAGCCGGAGGAGTCAGGCAGGCCATCGCCCTCGCAAGGAAGTATGCCCCCTTTGTCCATAAGATAGAGGTTGAGACCGAAGATCTCGGAATGGTCAGGGATGCGCTTGAGGCAAAAGCGGATATAATTATGCTGGACAACATGAGTGTAGCGGATATGAAAAAAGCAGTAAAAATGATAAACGGCAGGGCACTCACCGAGTGTTCCGGAAACGTCACGGCCGAAAAGATAGCCGCGATAAAAGAAGCAGGGGTTGACTACATCTCCTGCGGAGCTCTTACCTACAATTCTTCTATACTTGACATGTCGTTAAAAAACCTGGAAAGGACAGACTGACCGGATGAACGGAGAAAAGAGAAGGGAAAGGATACTTGAGCAGCTTAAGGAGAACAGGATGCCGCTCTCCGGGGTCCGCCTTGCCGAAATGCACGGCGTGAGCCGGCAGGTCATTGTTCAGGATATTGCACTGCTCAGGGCTCAAAAGCACGATATCCTTTCCACAAGTTCCGGCTACATGCTTCAGAGTCCTGTAAGGCCCCAAAGGTTTTTTTATGTAGTCCACGATGATGAGAGCATACTCGACGAACTTTTCACGATAGTTGACCTGGGCGGACGTATAGTGGACGTCAGGGTAGAGCATCAGGCGTACGGCAGCTTTGCCGCGGACTTAAACGTCAAGTCGAGAAAAGACGCCGAAAAACTGATGGAAAGCATCTCAGCAGGCAGAAGCCGCCCTCTGAAAAATCTGACCCAGAACCGCCACTCCCACCTGGTAGAAGCTGAGACCGAAGAGGACCTGGACATCATAGAAAGTGAGCTGTGCAGAAAAGGATACCTCTGCAATTGAGGAATCTCACGGCGCTGACTTAGCAACACTGAAGGCGAGGTCCTCCGCCGGAGAATTTGCGAGGAATGCACTCGCGGTGAATTCGCGAGGATCATCGCTGGTGAATTTACTGAATGGATCATTCAGCGGTGAATTGGCCCCTAAATCATCAATATGGAATCTCCGCGGCCTTTAGCCGCAAATTCACCGCGAGACGAAGCGAGCAAATTCTCCGCAGCCTAGAGGCTGCAAATTCTCCTCGGCATGATTCGCGCCGCAATTCCCCGCGGCATCCTCATGCCGCTATTCCTCCCCTTGTCTCATACTTGCATCACATTTATAATGTACAGGTTGTACAATATGGCGATAATTCTGCCTATGCCGGACGACATGGCGGACCGAGCTTATAGGAGGTAACATCAATGGCAAACGACTATAAAGATACATTATTTCTCCCGCAGACAGATTTCCCCATGCGGGCAAACCTCTCTCAGAGGGAACCGGAATATCTGAAATTTTGGTATGACATTGACCTTTACGAGGAACTGAAGAAAAAGAACAAGGACAAACCCTCATTCATTCTGCATGACGGGCCTCCATATGCAAATGCCAGCATACACATCGGAACGGCCACCAACAAGATCCTTAAGGACTTCATAGTAAAGTACAAGTGGCTGCGCGGATACTTTGCCCCTTATGTCCCCGGATACGATACACACGGTCTTCCTATCGAACTCAAGGTCCTTAAGGAGATGGGGATAGACCGTGATAACATCAGCCCGGTAGAGCTCCGCGAAAGATGCACCGAATATGCCAAAAAGTATGCCGGAGTACAGACGGAGCAGTTCAAGCGCCTGGGAGTCATCGGCGACTGGGACCATCCATACATGACCCTGGTCCCGGCCTACGAGGCGACCCAGCTTGAAGGCTTCGCTGACATGGTCGACAAAGGCCTCGTCTACAAGGGCCGCAAGGCGATCCACTGGTGCATAGATTGCGAAACGGCCCTGGCTGCGGCAGAGATCGAATATTCGGACGAAGTGTCACCATCCATATTCGTAGCATACACATACAAAGATGCGGCAAAGGTCTTCCCGCAGCTTGAGGGCAGGGACGTCGACATAATCATCTGGACGACCACCCCCTGGACCCTTCCCGCTTCTATGGCAGTTTCTGTACATCCCCGTTTCGATTACGGTTTCTACGAAGTCGGTGACAAGGTCTACCTGATCGCCCAGGGACTGAAGGACAAGGTCATAAAGGCTACCGGACTTGATCTTAAAGAGCCGATGATCTCATGCAAGGGCGCCGAACTTGAACTATCAAAGGCCATACACCCCTTCTACGACAAGGAAGTTGTCGTGGTACTTGCTGAATACGTTGACCTCGAAACTGGAACAGGCTGTGTACATACTGCCCCGGGACATGGAAACGATGACTATGAGACCGGCGTCCGCTACGGCATAGAGGTCTACAACCCGGTCGATGACACGGGCCACTATTACCCCGATACACCTCTTTTTGCCGGCATGTCTCTCCCCGATGCAGAGAAAATGATATTTGAAATGCTTACCGAGTCAGGGAAACTCCTTGGCAAAGAGAAGCTTTCACATTCCTACCCGCACTGCTGGCGCTGCAAAAAGCCCGTAATATTCCGGGCGACGGAGCAGTGGTTCGTTGCAGTCTCTGACTTCAGGGAGGAGGCCCTCAAATCCATAGATGAAGTAAGATGGATCCCCGACTGGGGCAAGGAACGCATAACAAACATGGTCAGGGACCGCTCAGACTGGTGCATCAGCCGCCAGAGGACATGGGGAGTCCCGATACCGGCCTTCTACTGCAAAGACTGCGGAGAGGTAATCCTGACCGGAGACCGCGTCCGCAGGGTGGCCGACAAGGTAAGGGAACTGGGCAGCAACTGCTGGTGGAGCCTCAGCCCCGAAGAGCTTATAGGAGACCTGGCAGTGTGCCCGAAATGCGGCGGCAGCCACCTCCGCAAGGACGAGGACATCATGGACGTCTGGTTCGATTCCGGTTCAAGTCACTCGGCAGTCCTGGACAACTGGGAAGACCTCCGCTGGCCCGCTGACATGTACCTTGAGGGAAGCGACCAGCACCGCGGCTGGTTCCAGACCTCCCTGCTGAACAGCGTTGCGACTCGCGGGACGGCTCCATACAAGATAGTGCTTACTCATGGATTCATCATGGCGGGAGACGGGCGCAAGATGTCCAAGTCCCTCGGAAATGCGATGACCCCGGAGAACATAATAGACAAGAACGGCGCTGACATACTACGCCTCTGGGTAGCCTCTTCCGATTACCGCGGTGACGTGCGCATATCGCAGGAGATATTCGAGAACCTTATAGAGTCATACAGGCGCATTAGGAACACAGCACGCTTCCTCCTGGCAAACCTCAAGGGATTCGACCCCGAAAAGGACAGCATGCCCAATGATAAGCTCTCGCAGATAGACCAGTACATACTGATCAAGCTTGAGAAGCTCCGTTCAAGGTGCACCAACGGATTTGACGAGTATGAGTTCCATCAGCCGATGACGCTCATACACCAGTTCTGCGACAACGAGCTCAGTTCATTCTACATCGACGTGAGCAAGGACAAACTCTACGCAGACGGCGAGCATGACGACAGCCGCCGCTCGATCCGCACCGTAATGTGGAAGGTCCTGAGGACCATCACGCAGATGATGTCCCCGGTACTCTCCTACACGGCGGAAGAGATATGGCAGAAAATGCGCGAGATGGATCCGTCCCTGCCCAAGAGCGTATTCCTAACTGACTGGCCGGAACCGCTCGGAGAAGGACTCGATACCTCTGTTGAGGCTTTATGGGACAGCATCATGAATGCCAGACAGGGAGTGCTCCGCGGACTCGAAGCAGCAAGAAGCAAGGGGGTCATCGGTCACCCGCTCGACGCTCATGTGCAGATCAAGCTCAGCGATTACTACAAAGGTCTCGCGGGCAAGGTCAGCGACGAAACATGGGAGATGGTGCTCATCGTTTCCTCCTGCGAAGTCGTTGACGAGGTGAATGGCGCGGAAGTAATTTACGAGGACGAAACGACAGGGCTCATAATTGGCGTTGACAAGTCCAAAGATGAAAAGTGCCCGCGCTGCTGGAAGAGAAGGCCTGAAGTTGCAGAAAAAGGCCTCTGCAGCCGCTGCAAAGATGTCATCGGAGACTAAAAGAGAAGAAATAAATATAAAAGCGGGGGAGAGGGAAGCCTCTTCCCTCTTTTTCTATGATGGTGAAGATCCTCAGGAGAGTAACGCTGTAACTGAAACATTCAGCGTATCAGAGGAGATGTCAGGCCACAGACTGGATTTTGTCATCTCAAGGCAGCTTGGGCTCAGCAGGGGTTTTTCGCAGAAGCTCATAAAGGAGGGAAGGGCATCGCTCCTGCCCGAAAGGCGGATCAAACCCTCAATAAAAGTCGAGGCCGGAGACGCGATATCGGTCTCGGTCCCTCCCGAAGAGACCCTGGATCTCGAACCCGAGGATGTCCCCTTTGAAGAGGTTTATTCAGACGCCGACATAATAGTGATAAACAAGCCAGCGGGCCTGGTCGTCCACCCCGCCCCCGGTCACTGGACCGGAACTCTCGTCCACGGCCTCCTCTACAGATACCCCGACATTGGCTGCCTCAACGGAGTAAAGCGGCCGGGCATAGTCCACAGGCTTGATGCGACTACTTCCGGCCTTATGGTGATAGCAAGGAACGGCCTAGCACAGGAAGGTCTCTTCAGGGACTTCAAGGCCAGAAGTGTTGAAAAGGAATACCTTGCACTATGCTGGGGAACGCCTCCCTCGCCAAAAGGCGAGATCCGCTATCCCATAGGCCGGGATCCGTACAACAAACTGAAAATGGCCGTAACCGAAGACGGCAGGGATGCATGGACGGACTATGAGACCATCTGGAGCAGAAAGGGATACACCCTCATAAAATGCCGCCTTCACACAGGCCGTACCCACCAGATAAGGGTCCACCTGGCAGCGATAAAATGCCCCCTCGCAGGCGACAGGACTTACGCCCCATCAAGACCGTCGCCCTTTGAAGAGGATAGGGTCTTTCTACATTCATGGAAGCTCAGCTTTGAACATCCCCGAACTAAACAGAAGATGGCCTTCCGCGCGCCGCTGGCGGCCGAACTGTCTGCAGTGCTGGCAGACATCCTAGGCAGGTAAATTGGGATGTTTTTAAAACATTGCTAAGCGAGGGATGGCTGAGCATTCGCTAAGCGGTTGCTCAGCGGTCGTAATTGCCAATCGCTCGCCTACGGCTTGCCCATGCTTGCCTATCCTCGTCCCAGTTTCACCCCTGCAGCCTTGATTATGCTATATTAATACCCTGATAAATTTGTAAGTGTGAAGGGGGTCCTACCCATCTCTTTCGGGCCTGAACTTGTCTGGATCTGGAGCAGGGATCTGAAAAAACATATCGGGAAAAGAGTCCGGAAGCTTGAGGGCGGGGACAGCTGGGTGGCTGTCTCTGTTTCGGGAAACGCGGTGCTGTTGCTTTCATGGGGCGCGAAGAACTGCGGAATAGCAGTTATCTCAGATAAAGAAAAAAAGGACCTAATTGCAAGCGCCAAGCAGGCTCCGCCGATAGTAAACGCACTTAAAAGCAACATTTCCGGAGCTGAGCTTACTGATGTCTGCCAACTGAACAGAGACAGGATCATCAGACTTACATTTACAAAGACGATCGGCGCAGGATTTTCCAATACAAGGCATCTGACACTCGAGATGATGGAACGTTACAGCAACCTGATCTTTACTGATGAAAACAACACAGTTCTTGAAACTGCAAAGCATATACATCCGGCAGATAACAGGTTCCGCTCTGTCCTGCCCGGACATCCTTACTCAATGCCGCCGGAGTTTAATGGCATTCCGCTGGAGGACTGGCTGCAACATCCGTCTTCTGAAACGTTAAGATCTGTCGCCGGTTTTGGGAAAAAACTTCTGGAAAGGCTCTCAGGGATGGAAGCCGAAAGGACAGCCCGATGCCTGAATGGTTTTTACAAAAATGAAACCGACACATCTCCCTACGCTCCGCAGATGATAAAAATTTATCTCACTGCACTGCCTGAGTTATTGGAAGGGGCATCGCCTCTGCCTGATACTACAGTCACTGATACAGGACATCTGGCCGTTCTGAGTCCGATCGCCGATGTTTCCATTAACAGAAGGCGAAAAGCCGTGACCGATCAGATCCAACGCGAAACAGTGAGACGAGAAAGGCAGACAGAAGACATTGAAAAGCTTCTTCACGAAGAGGATGCTGAAAAGTATAAAAAATATGGTGATGCCCTTGTTGCGAATTCATGGCAGATAACTTCAGGAGCCGAGGAGGCCTGTGTTACCTATTGGGACAGTGAGGGCAATGAGATCCGGGAGACAGTTCCCCTCGATCCAAGGCTCTCCGCCGCAAAAAACGCCGCATGCTATTATGCGAAGTATAAAAAAATAATCTCTGCCCGGGAGCGGGCAGTAAAGATATTGGCTAAGGTAAAAGAGGAGCTTGATGACCTTAGGGAACAGTTTGCCATAGCCATGTCCATGGATGATCCGGAATCCCTTGCCCTTGTCGAAGGGGAGCTTGGGATAAAAATAACTAAAGGTCCCAAGAACGGCAGGAAAAAAGCTGCCGTTCCACTTCCTCCGCACAAGAGATTTGATCTCGGATACGCACTGGTCTTTGCCGGACTTTCTTCCAGGGGAAACAGATACGTAACATTCAAGCTGGCCGCCTCTGACGACATTTGGTTCCACGCCCAGGGAGTACCGGGAGCCCATGTCATATTAAGATTCACATCAACTCCTGCAGAAGAAGAAAAAGACGAGGCCATTAAATTCTGTGCCTCCATTGCCGCCAAATACAGCAGGAACGGCAATAGCCCCGGCCAAAGAGTAGATTATACCCTCAGAAAATTCGTAAGCCCGATCAAGGGTGGAGAGGCCAATGTGACGTATAGGAATTTTAAGAGCATAGCTGCCGGTAATTGGGATTTATAGCAGCGCTAACTTAGCAAAGCTTGCGGAGCCTTCCTTCGACGTATGCCCTATACGCCTTCGGAAGGCTCCGCTGCGCGTTGCGTCGTTATCACTTGCTCTAAATCCCAATTACGATATTGATGACTATCGTAAAACCTGAATGATTGCGGCG
>DCEE01000052.1:7992-13073 GCA_002316795.1 Synergistaceae bacterium UBA1037 | reverse complement strand
GCGATGACTTAACAACATGCGATACTCCATCACCTCAACGTATTGACATACGCGTTCGAAGCATCACAAGTTACGTCGTCATCACTCACGATTTGCCCCAATTGTGGTTTTGGAGAGGTTATCGCTAAAACCGAAAAAATACTTTGGTGAAGTGCGGCATGGAGATGCCGCAGAAAATTTGCAGCCTCGCGGCTGTAATGAATTGGCGAAAAGAGTCATTGCTCTTCCGAGATCCTTCTGCATTCGATGTAAAATTTCTTTTCATCCGCATGTCCTATCGAGAAGGTCTTTCTGGGCAGTACTCCGCCGGCAGCTATGCCGGGGAAAAGGCTTGATTTGTCTATCGATTTCAGCAGGATACCTGTCGCTTTTTTCTTCTTTACCAGATCCTTCACATGTTTGTCGCCGTGAATGTAGTCGAGTTTTTCGGGGTCGTTTTTAGTAAGTTCATCAAGAAATCGCTGGATGACATCGACGGGAAGCCTTCCGTCAAGGCCGCCGATAGAAAGTGCTGCCTTTTCCCCGGTGGGACCGACAAATGTGACGTCGTCGCCCACCTCAGCGGTCAGGCCATTTTCCTTAACGTATTTATGAAAGGCTTCAAGCACCTTCGTGTAGTCATGATCTTCGACTACTCGGTGGATAGGTTCGAAGTTTAGTGCATCGTCATGTAGGTTAATGACCTCGACCAGGGAGAACCTGGCTGGATGGGATCCCTTTTTGTTTTCGCTCAGATCAGCTTTGATATTCTCCCAGCATGTCTTTGCCGTTGCAAGAGAGTGGTTGCCGTCACCGGCAGCGAGGAAGAAACTGCTGCTTTCGGCCTGCATTTGGGATATAAGCATCATATGTGACTTTGCCCTTTCTCCTTCTATCGCATAACCCTTTACGTTGCCGCCGCCAAGCATCAGGTCAAAGTCGTACAGTCTTCTCAGGTCAGCTTTTTGAGCCGCCAGAGGCTCGATAAGCCTTTTACAGGGATCGTCGATGAGGAGCAAGACGTGGGGACATTCAAGTACAGCGTTCTCCCTTATCCTGACTCTCGGAGGGATCCTGGAGAGTACCGTTCCCTCCGTAGCTCTGATAAGTTTATTTGAGCCGGGGTGAAAATCATACTCCTCAAGGTCTATCACTCCGATAAGCCCGGTCCTTGTCCCGTGTTCCACCTCGCGTTCAACGAGGATAAAGCCGTTGGATACCGCTTGGTTCACTATTCCGTTTTTTAAATACTCTTTCATTGATGCGCATATATTCTCGATCCTGCCGTTCTCTTTTCCGAGGCAGACCTCGGGGAATACGATGTTAAGGGCAGATGCTGATGTACCGACGACCTCCCTGACCTTTTCCCAGTATTCAGGCTGGCTAGTGTACTGGTCACATGCGATAACAGCCCACTTCTCCATCTCTATTTTTTCATTCGGCAGCAATATGTCAGCAGGCATAAAACAAGGTTTCATATGAATTTCCCCTTTGCAGTGCTGTTAATTTAGCACAGTGTAATTTATGGAGTTTAGGTGAGTATTATACTACGTAAATGCGGGCAAGCGATCGCAAGCTGTAGGCAAGCAATGAACGAGCAGTTGCTAAGAGCGGAGAAGGGCGGCTCAAAGATATCGCGAGAAGTGACGGCCTTGCAAATACTGCCCTGTATGATCCCGACACTAAAGCGGAGGTTCTTTCACCCACTCGTAACTGATGATCCGAATGCCGTCCACGTTCTCTGCACTCTCGATGGCAAGGATGCCTCCTCCCGAGATCTGAAAGTAGCCCGGGATATCATCGGTGCTGATCAACTTCCGCGTTAGAATTTCAGTGGCATCGGCATCGGTGATTTCCAATACTATTTCCTTTGTGTCAGGAAGATCTCCCGCGTACTGCACAAGGACCGCGTTGGTCCCAACGTCAGCGGTTATCGTAGTCTGGAATCCTATAAACTGATACTCACTCTCGGTTAGCTCTTCCGTCCACCTTTCTCCCGTCCCGGCGGGGCCGGTCGAGTGAACGAGCCATGCGAGTGAAGAGGTGACAGGTTCGTATATAAGGCCTGCGGCAAGGCTGCCGTTACCGGTCTTTTCAGCGGAGGACCTTACTGTCACGGTGTTTGGGGCTGCGGAATAGGTTTCTATGCCGTTGTCGTCCGTTTCGGTATTCTGAAGTTCGCATCTGCCTGCAAAATCAATATAAAAATGGGATCCGTCAGGTCCCGCTATCCTCGCTGAAAGCGGAGCGTCAATAACCATGATCATGTGCTCACGAAAGTCGCCGCCCTTAAATATAAAATCCATCGGAACCGCCTTTTCAAACGCATATGACGGAGAAGCTGCAAATATTATTATTGCTGTAAGGAGCGAGAGTATTTTCTTCATCTTGTCAGTTTATCATATCAAAAGAGCGGGTTACAGGACAAACCGCTTATTTCATATGATCCAGTCAGACTTTGGAACGGATCCGAACGTTCTGCTGTGCATGAAAAAAGGCACCCGGAAAGTACCGGGCGCCATGAAGCATATTTGAAAAAATTACTTTTCGAGCAATTTTGTCAAAATCCTTGTGAACTTCCTGCCGTCCTCTAGGGGTTCGCCTTCGCAGATCGACGCAAGACCCATCAGGACATTTGCCCACTCTGCGATGTCTGCATTTCCTTTTTCAGTCTCAGCGGCTATTTTTTTTATGAGCGGGTGTGCCGGGTTCACCTCAAGTACCTTCTTTTCCTCTGGGACCTCCTGTCCCATGCTGCGGAAGAAATTTCTCATCTGGGGAGAGATGGGTTCGCCCTTCTGGACGAAACATGCAGGGGAGTCTACAAGCCTTGTGGATATCTTAACATCTTCGACCATGTCGGCCAGTGATTCTTTCAGTTTTGAGACAAACCCCGTCTTTTCAAGTTCTTCCCTGCCCTCTGTGCTGTCGAATCCGCTTCCCTCCGGAAGGGCAATATCTTCCTGAGAAACGGATACGAACTCATAGTCTCCGAACTTCCTTGCATGGTTTACCCATATCTCGTCAACGGCATCTCCCAGCAGGAGGACTTCTATGTTTTTCTTTTTAAATCCTTCGATCTTTGGTGATATCTCAAGATTTTTGACAGGGCCCCCGGTGATGTAGTAAATATTTTTCTGCCCGTCAGACATCCTTGAAACATATTCCTCCAGAGTGGTCTTTTCGCCTCCGGAACTGTCAAGGAGGCATAGTTTCATTATCTGCTCGCGGTTCTTTGTATCGGAAATTATTCCTTCCTTGAGGACCATCCCAAACATCTGCCAGAATTTTTTAAACTCCTCGGGGCGGTCTGTTTTCATTTTTTTAAGCGCGTCAAGCACTTTACGTGTAATGTTGTTTTTTATCATGGCGGTCTGCCTGTCCTGCTGGAGTATCTCGCGTGAAATATTGAGCGACAGGTCTTCTGAATCGACGACTCCCTTGATAAACCGAAGATATTCGGGAATCAGCTCGCTGCAGTCGTTCATTATGAATACGCGGCGTATGTAGAGCTGTACCCCATGTTTGCCGTCCTGGAAAAACAGGTCGACCGGGGGACGGGAGGGGATATAGAGCAGAGCGCGAAATTCACTTGAGCCTTCTGCCTTGTAGCTGATGCGTTCGATCGGGTCTTCCCAGTCGTGTGTCAGGTGGCGGTAGAATTCTCTGTACTCATCGTCGCCGACTTCGCTCTCCGGTCTTGTCCAAAGGGCCTTCATCGAATTGACGGGCTCTTCCTTCTCTTTATCCGTCTTTGACCTGTCTTCAAGGTAGATCGGATAGGTAACGAAGTCTGAGTACTGTTTTATTATGCTTCTGAGTGTCCACTCTGAGAGGTAATCTTTTGACGATTCGTCGTCCTTGTCCCTCTCCTTTATGTGGAGGGTAACGGATGTGCCGTTTGTATCACGGTCAGCTTCACTAATGGTATATGTGCCTTCACCTTCCGATTCCCATGTCCAGCTTTTGTCTGAGCCTGCTTTTTTTGTTTCGACGGTGACTTTGTCTGCTGCGATGAAACTGGAATAAAATCCTACGCCGAACTGACCGATCAGATCGCTGTTCTTTGAGGAGGCTGCCTCCTGCATTGCCTTGATAAATTCCTTTGTACCGCTCCTCGCGATAGTGCCGAGGTATGATACAAGTTCATCCCTATCCATCCCGATGCCGTTGTCGCTGACGGTAAGCGTCATAGCCTTCCCGTCTATAACTACCCTGATCTCGCCTTCTTTTGCCGGATCGGTAAGCTCGGTTTTGCTCAGGCTCGCAATCCTCAGCTTGTCGAGCGCGTCAGAGGCGTTCGATATAAGTTCCCTAAGAAAAATATCCGGGTTGGAGTAGACGGAGTTGATCATCAGCTCCAGGACCTGTCTTGCTTCGCTTTGGAATTCATGCTTCTCGATATTCTGTGACATTCGAAATCCTCCTGCTCTTATCATTGATTTAAAATCTGATCCCGGGGCGACAACTCCATGTCAGCTGCAGCCCCGGAAATCAACTTATCAAAAATTGGATCACTCTACATGTATCACCAGGTCGTTCCCCTGGTTCTCGACCCTTATCACCGAACCTTCCTCAGCTTCTCCGCTTATTATAAGGCGGGCGATCTGAGTCTCAAGTCTTTTTTGCAGATATCTTTTCAGCGGCCTTGCTCCGTAAACAGGGTCGTAGCCGTTTTTGGCGGCGATATTTAGTGCTTCGGGAGTCACTTCAAGGGTTATGTTCCTTTCCTTTAGCCTTTCCTCAAGCTGTTTCAGCAGCAGCTTCACGATCTCTGTGATTTCTTCCATCCGCAGTGGTTTGAAAAATATTATCTCGTCGACTCTGTTTAGGAATTCCGGCCTGAACTTACTCCTTAGGGCAGACATGACCTCTGCCTTCGTTGCCTCGGATATATCCCCGGTCGAGGCGTCCATCCCGCTGATAAGGTCCTGCGCACCTATGTTGCTTGTCATTATGATCACGCAGTTCTTGAAATTCACGGTCCTGCCGTGGCTGTCCGTCGCGCGGCCGTCGTCAAGTATCTGAAGAAGGATGTTGAAGACGTCAGGATGCGCCTTTTCGATCTCGTCGAAAAGCACGACTGAATATGGGTGTCTCCT
>DCEE01000052.1:0-7814 GCA_002316795.1 Synergistaceae bacterium UBA1037 | reverse complement strand
CAGCCTTGAGACAGAGTGCTTCTCCATGTATTCCGACATGTCGATCCTTACCATATTTTCTTCAGAGTCAAAAAGCGTTTCTGCCAGCGCCCTTGCAAGTTCTGTCTTTCCAACCCCCGTAGGGCCAAGGAATATGAAGGAACCGATTGGCCTTTTGGGGTCCTTGATGCCTGAACGCGCCCTTAAAACGGCGTCCGCTACAAGTTCTACAGCCTCGTTCTGGCCAATGACCCTCCGATGAAGCTCGTCGTCAAGGTGCAGAAGCTTTTCAATTTCACCCTCCATCAGCTTTGTTACCGGTATTCCGGTCCATTTGGCAATTATTTCTGCTATCTCGCCGCCCGTGACCTCTTCCCTGAGCAGGCGCGACCCGCCGGAAGCAATGGCCTTCTCCTCTTCCTCTATCTTTTTTTCAAGTCCGGGAAGGGTGCCGTGGCGCAGCTGCGCGGCCCTGTTGAGGTCATATTCCCTCTCCGCCTTCTCGATCTCGCGCCTTACCTTTTCGATCTCTTCACGCAGGCTCCTGACCTTCGAAATATTTGCCTTCTCTGTCTCGTACTGTGCCCTTAGGGTATTCGCCTTCTCCTTGAGGTCGGCTAGCTCTTTCTGAAGGGCTTCAAGCCGGTCCCTGCTCGCCTTGTCCTTCTCGTTTTTCAGTGCCGCTTCCTCTATCTCAAGCTGCATAACCCGGCGGGAGACGTCGTCCAGCTCAGCCGGCATGGAGTCGATGTCAGTCCTGATCATGGCGCATGCTTCATCTACGAGGTCTATGGCCTTATCCGGAAGGAACCTGTCCGATATGTAGCGGTTGGAAAGTATAGCCGCGGCAACCAGCGCGTTGTCCTGTATCCTTACCCCATGATGCAGTTGGAAGCGTTCCTTAAGGCCCCTGAGTATAGATATGGTGTCCTCAACGTCTGGAGCCTCTACCAGTACAGGCTGGAACCTTCTTTCAAGCGCAGCGTCCTTCTCGATGTAGTTCCTGTACTCTTCGAGCGTGGTCGCTCCTATGCAGTGCAGCTCTCCTCTTGCCAGCATGGGTTTCAGCATGTTGCCGGCATCGATCGCGCCCTCTGCTTTCCCTGCTCCGACAATGGTATGGAGCTCGTCAATGAAGAGGATGACCTGTCCCTCGCTCTTCTTGACTTCATTAAGCACTGCCTTGAGCCTCTCTTCGAATTCACCCCTGTATTTGGCACCGGCAAGAAGCGATCCCATGTCGAGCGCGAAGATGGATCTGTCCTTCAGCCCTTCGGGTACGTCGCCTCTGTTGATCCTCATTGCCAATCCTTCAACTATCGCTGTCTTACCGACTCCTGGTTCTCCAATAAGCACAGGGTTGTTCTTTGTCTTGCGACTCAGTATCCTTATTACTCGTCTTATTTCTTCGTCACGGCCGATTACAGGGTCGAGCCTGTTCTCGCGAGCGGCCCTGACCAGATCCCTGCCGTATTTTTCAAGCACTTCGTAAGTGTCCTCAGGGTTGTCCGTAGTCACCCTTTGGTTGCCGCGGACATCGCACAGGGTCTTAAGGAAATTGTCCCTGTTCAGTCCGAAGGCTGAGAATACCTTTACCGATGGTGCAGAGGTGCCTTCCGACAGCATCGCAAGGAAAATATGCTCAACGGACACGTAATCGTCTTTAAGTGCGTCAGCCTCGTCTCCCGCCTTCACGATGAGCTGTGAAAGCCTCTGGGATACGAATATCTTTCCGGCTTCCTGTCCTGCGCCCGAAACACGGGGTCTTTTGCGGAGATCTATCTCAAGGGCGTTTATGATATTTTCTGCCGGCAGCCCCATCCTGGTGATAAGCTTTGGTATAAGTCCGTTTTCCTGGCTTATCAGCGCAAGCGCCAAATGTTCGACATCGACCTCCTGATGCCCATGCTTTATGGCGATGTTCTGAGCCTCATAAAATGCTTCCTGTGATTTCTGTGTAAGTTTATTCAAATTCATTGCAATTCCTCCAATGTCCAAATTAATTAACTATTGTTGACCAATCTCTAATATTATATAGATCAAACAAAATCAAACAATCCTCTTTTGAGGAATCTGCGGCGGGTTACATACAAATATTATCAATTTTAGCCGTATTACTGTAATAATTTCTTATAATCTTTTGATTTCAAAGAATGTACTTAAGGTTCAAAATAATCTCTGATATTTCAGCAAAATTGGCTGTATGTGGAAAATATTTAGTCAAATGTGCTTGACAAGTGGCTCAGATAAGTTTAAAGTTGCAGGGTCGGATAAGTTCCGATTACAATATTTCCTGTTGGGAGGCAACACATTGAAAAGCAACGGTACAGTAAAATGGTTCAACGCAACTAAGGGTTATGGTTTTATCACCACAGATGAAGGCAACGATGTCTTTGTACATTTCAGCGCCATCCAGGGCGACGGATTCAAAACCCTTGATGAAGGTCAGAAGGTATCCTTCGAGATCACACAGGGCAGCAAAGGGCCTCAGGCTTCTGACGTCGAGAAGATCTAGCTTAGGCTAGCCAGCATATTTCTTTATTAATAAGGAAATAAACTATTGAAGGAAGACAGCGAGGAGACTCGTTGTCTTCCTTTTTAAATCGTTTTTGAAAGTTAAAGATAAGCTTTCTGTTGAGAATCAAAAACTGCTGCTTTAACTTGAAAACCGACGCCAGTTGTCTCCTCTTAAAATTCGACCTGCTCTTTTCGATATTTCTTTTTCTTTGTAATTTATGTAAATTGCCTCTTGCCTAAAACACATGATTTCGTCTATTGTTGACTGGTATTTTGAACCCAAGCTATGCAGATTTTGTATTTTTCGAGGAGGCTGCAGCATGTCCCTTATTAAAGATAAAAAACTCCCTGTTGCAAAATTGAGACGGACTGCCGATATCGGGTCACTGGGTTTCAGGACGACCAAATCCCTTCCGAAGCTGGAGGCACTGGTAGGACAGGAAAGGGCTGTCCATGCTGTAAGTTTTGGCCTGTCCGTACAGAGCAAGGGCTATAACATCTTCATGGTCGGGGAGCCCGGGAGCGGAAGGACCACATACGCTATGCAGGAGCTTACCCGCTGCGCGTCGACAATGCCCGCACCTGACGACTGGGTCTATGTATATAACTTTGACGAGCCCGGAACTCCGCTTGCCGTAAGGCTTCCTGCCGGTAAAGGCAAGGAACTTTCAAAGGATGCCGAGAATGCGGTCGAGGATCTTAAGTCTGTCCTGGCAAAGGCATTTGACAACAATGAATTTGAAGACAACAAGGCCCAACTGGTTAAGTCATTCCAGGAAGAGGTCAACAAGTATATGGAAGAACTCCGCAAATGGGCGGAGGAGAAGCGCTTCGCGATAAAGCGCACCCCTCAGGGCTTTGTTAACCTGCCCATGATATTTGCGCCTCCCGTAATAGATGCCGATGAAAAGTCAGTCAAGGCGGAAAACGAGGCTGAGCAGGCAGAAAAGGCTGAGGCGAAAAATACCGAACCCGTTTTGAGGGAGATGCAGCAGGAAGAGTTTGAAAACCTCTCGGAAGAAGAGCAGGAAAAGCTCCAGAAAGCCTCAGAGGAGATATCCCAGAAGACGCTCGAGACACTGAGGTCCATCAGGGAGAGAGAGAAGGACCTCAAAGAGAAGATCAAAGAACTCGAAGGTCAGATATGCAGAAATGCGATAGGCCCCATCCTCTCTGAACTCAGGGCGAAATATGCCCCGAACAAAAAGCTTGAGGAATGGTTCGACGACTTCACGGAAGACATTGTCGCAAACTTCAACGCCTTTCTCGCGGCAGCCCGCGACGAAGCAGCGGACGTGGACTTCAGCCGTTACGAGGTAAATTCATTTGTCTCAAACAATCCGAACGAGGGTGCTCCTGTAATAAGGGAAACAAATCCTGTCTATTACAACCTGGTCGGAAAGGTAGAGTACGAAAGCCGCCAGGGAAACCTTTATACCGATTTCAGAAGGATAACTCCGGGAGCCATGCACAGGGCAAACGGAGGTTTTCTCCTGCTGGAGGCGGAAGAGCTCCTGAGGCAGTTCATGTCATGGGACGCATTGAAAAGGGTGCTTCGCTGCAGGGAACTCCTGATCGAAAACCTCGGAGAGCAGCTGGGGTATATACCTGTTTCATCGCTCAGGCCGGAAGCTATCCCGATCGACATGAAGGTAGTTGTCGTAGGCACGCCGTACCTCTACTACCTGCTGAATATCTATGATCCCGAGTTTCAGAAGATATTCAAGATAAAGGCTGACTTCGATACAGACATGCCGAGGACGCAGGAATCCGAAATGCAGGTCGCCCGTTTCATTGCAGGGTTTGTCGAACACGAAGGCAAGCTGAATTTTACTGTCCAGGCAGTGGGGGAGGTCATTGAATGGGCGTCCCGGCTGGTCGAAAATCAAAACAAGATCTGTACACAGTTTAACAAGATCGCCGAAATTCTTGTTGAAGCTACGGCCTGGGCGAGGATGGAAGCCAAAAAACAGGTAGGCCTGACTCATGTGATAAAGGCGATCGATGAAAAGACATTCCGCTCCAACCTTCTTGAGGAGAAGATCCGCGAAGGCTTCAGTGACGGTGTTATCAGGATAGATACTGCAGGATCAGCCGTCGGACAGATAAACGGCCTTACAGTCGCCCAACTCGTGGACCACAGCTTCGGTTCCCCTGTCAGGATAACCGCAAACGTATACATGGGTCAGGAGGGAATAGTCAACATAGAGCGTGAGGTAAACATGACCGGCCCCATACACAACAAGGGCCTTCTCATCCTCTCAAGCTATCTCGGCCGCAAATACGCGCAGCATTTCCCGCTTTCGATGACGGCACGGATCGCCTTTGAACAGACTTACGGGGGAGTTGAGGGAGACAGCGCATCCTCTACAGAACTTTACTGCATGCTTTCTGCGCTCTCCGGAATACCGCTGAAGCAGAGCATCGCAGTAACCGGATCTGTCGACCAGTTCGGCAACATACAGCCCATAGGCGGCGTAAACGAAAAGATAGAGGGGTTCTTCAGCTACTGCAAAGTTTCAGGTCTGACAGGCGAACAGGGGGTCATGATCCCGCACCAGAACGAACAACACCTCATGCTCAGCCACGAGGTCCTTGAAGCCGTCAGGAAGGGTAAATTCCATATATGGAGCGTCAGGACCATAGATGAGGGCATAGAGATACTGACAGACGTCAGTGCCGGAGTTCCTGATGAAAAGGGCGAATATCCTGAGGAGAGCATACACGGAAGGGTAAAGGCATGCCTGGAAGCCTGGATCGAGCGTTCCTTTAGACACAAGAAGAAGATGCAGGACAAGGTCGATCCTCCTGAAGATAAGAAAAAATCAAAAGGTAAGAAGAAGGGCAAAATATTTGAGGAGCCCGGTAAGTGAAGAGACCTCACCATGCCAGGGAGATCCTCGATGCCTTTGAAAGGCACTGGGGCAATGAGGGAAGGCCTTCTCCGGAGCTGAAGCACGATGACCCGCTTGACGGACTAATGCTGACACTGCTCTCCCAGAATACAAACGACAGGAACCGGGACAAGGCTTTTGAAAAACTCAAAGCCGAATATCCACGGTGGGAAATGGCCGCAGAGGCCCCCGCCGAACGTATAGTCGATCTCATCAGGGTAGCCGGTCTGGGAGATACTAAAGCAGCGAGGATGAAGCAGATCCTTGCGATACTCAGGGATAAATTCGGGAGTTATTCGATCTGCGAGCTAAAAAACTGGGATGCGGCCAAAGCAAGGGAATTTCTTGTATCGCTCCCCGGAGTTGGCGTCAAGACAGCGGCATGTGTCCTGGTATTCGATCTTGGCGTCCCTGCCTTTCCCGTAGACACTCATGTGGCAAGGATAAGCCGAAGGCTGGGGTGGGCACCGGAAAAGATGGCTCCGGACAAGATACAGGAATATCTTGAGAGTACGCTCCCCATGGAACGCTTTAGAGGAGCTCATCTAAACATGATCGAGCATGGCAGGGGCATCTGTTCGGCGAGAAAACCGGACTGCGACAAATGTTACGCAAAAAATTGGTGTCAGTTCTCAAAAAGTCTTGACGGATGAGCATTTGTTGGTATAATACTTCCTGTTTGCCGGGATGGCGGAATGGTAGACGCACGGGACTTAAAATCCTGCGAACGCAAGTTCGTGCGGGTTCGAATCCCGCTCTCGGCACCATTAACGCAACAACTGAAAATCGCGGGGTGGAGCAGTACGGAAGCTCGTCGGGCTCATAACCCGAAGGTCGCAGGTTCAAATCCTGCCCCCGCAACCAATTTTGGCGCTGTAGCTCAGTTGGCTAGAGCATTCGGTTCATACCCGACAGGTCACCGGTTCGAATCCAGTCAGCGCCACCAAACGAATATTACCCGGCTGAAAAGCCGGGTTTTTGTATTCTCCTCTATAGGAAGTCATTCTAAAATACTTGGTCCCAAATCGGTATCCTTTACTTTAAGTTAAAATAGTATACAATGTAGGATGGAATGTTAATGGGATCCCTATCTCAATTTTGCCCGTATTTCCTTACCTTTACCTATACACCGGCAACAATAACAAAAGAACCTGTGTCCTGACAGAAACAATGTAATTCAAGATCTGTTCCCTGCATGGACCAGCTCCGGAGCTACTTTGTGAGACCTTGTTGTGAGCGATATATTACAGGATAACGGAAAGATAATTTATTAGGACGACCGCTCGGAACGATGACCGTCTATGTTGACCGATAAAAGGGGCAGAGGATCCTCTGCATAAAGGGGGAGAAAGGATGATAATGGCTGAAATGGCCAGAGGTACGACAAGGGAGAGCAGACTAAACAGGGCTGCTGGCTGTCTGGCAGGGCATTTCTGCGGGGACGCTTTTGGTGCTCAGTTTGAATTCAAGACATCCTACAACATCCTTCAGATAGTAGGTCCCGGATACAGAATAATGGGCGAAAGCTACACCTGGCCTACTGTCGGGGGACAGATAACGGATGACTCCGAAATGGCTGTGGCACTGGCGGACAGCATCATTGAGACTGGGCGGTACGAAAGAGAGACAGCGTTAAAACATTACAGACAATGGTTTGATTCAAAACCCTTCGACATAGGCATGACTACCTTCAGGGCTCTGGGAGGATACAGTACGCCGAGCGAAACGAGCCAGGCAAACGGAGCTTTGATGAGGATCAGCCCCCTGGCTGTCTATCACGCAGGAAGGATCAAAGATAACCAAGAGCCTGACCTCACAGAACTTTTTGCAGATTCAGCCCTTGATGCCGGACTTACACACCCCAACAGCACCTGCACCGCGGCAAACATAGTCTTTGTCCAGGCACTGGCACTTGCGATCCTGGGGTCTGAAAGGGATGAAATATACGGCAGTATCTGCCGGACAGCGGATACACTAGGGGACAACGTCCTTACAGGATCGCTCGTTGACGCAAAGGAAAGGAAGCCTGAGGACATACCGGGTAAAAGCGGGTGGGTGATCCTTTCACTGCAGAATGCGGTTTACAGGCTTATGCACAGCGAAACACCGGAACAGGCAATATGCGAAACGGCATATATGGGCGGCGACACGGATACAAATTGTGCCATAACCGGTGCCCTTGCCGGAGCATATTTCGGATATGACATGTTCCCTAAAGACTGGATCAGAACAGTTGAGAAATGCGACACTTCAAAAGGCAAATTCCCCCGTACTTATCAGGATTCGGTAAGGGAGATCCGGCAACTGGCATTTAAACTGTACACAGCCGGCGATACCGGACAGCAGGGGAGACCAGATACCGCACATTTATAATTTGGTTTTAACCGAACAGACACGCATTGCAGGCCTTAGTGGTCTTCCAAA
>DCEE01000015.1:30756-51749 GCA_002316795.1 Synergistaceae bacterium UBA1037 | reverse complement strand
ATGTCCACCCAGGGTGCCTTTCCTTCATATCTGTAGTAAATGTCCCTTTCAGGTGTCAGCCCTGTAAGAGGGTCGACGCGGCTGCTGACGGTCCTTACCGGGATGATCTTCCCGTCCCTTACAAGGCCCGTCTCTGCAACATCTACTTTTATGTCAAAGGGCAGCTCTTCGGGGGTGATGCCGTCCCGGTCGATCCTGCCTATAACGTAAAAGTCCCTCCCTGATTCAAGGACCTGCTCTTCCGGAGAGGGAGACAGAATAGATATGGAAAGAGCCTCCGAAGAGGATGTCAGAGTGCATATCAGGAGGGCTGCAGAGATCAAAGCGATCTTTATGGAACTTTTCATACACCGATCGGCCTCCCTCTTTTAGCAGCAAGACTCTTCATATCGATCCTGCGTTCCCGCCAATCATACATCAAGTAGAAAACTAAGTTCAATACGGATCATCCGTACATTGGGCGCAAAGATCAAAAAAGGCGGCCCCTCTCATATTGTCACAGGGAAGGCCGCCCGCGTACCAAAAAGCTATCGTCAGCTTATTTCTTTTTGTCATTTCGTTCAGGAGCCGCTTTCATCAAAGCAAGTACCGTAGTTGCAAGTTTTCCCTTCGTAAGTGGCTTGTCGCCTGCCAGGCCGTCAATAACTCCGCGGTATCTTGTAAGATCCTTTTTGAAAAGTTCTCCGATCCATCCGGATAAATTATCCTGAGTAACGAGTCCCTGAAGCTCTCTCTTTGGGAACTTATCAATGCCGAGAGCCTTTCTGAAGACGTCCCTCACTTCCACCCAGTGCATTTCATCGTAGACACCAAAGAACCTTTCCGAGAGTGGGTCCATATAACCGTAGAGCATTGCTGCCTCGACTCCGGCCCATGACGGAGAGTAGTTCGGGACATCCTCAAAATCAAAGAGGGAAAGCCGGCTCTTCGCTCTCCAAAGCTCAGTCTGGATAGCGATAGGCCGGAGCTTTCTGGGCTGGACTTTTTCCATTACAGCAAGAGCGGCGATAGCACCGGCGGCCTGTCCTGTCAGCATCGTTACGGGCTGAAGCCTTGTCGAACCGTTAACGACCCTTGAAACGGATATATTTTTCTCTGCAGCCACAAGGCCGTCCAGTTTTTCCGGGACAAAGACCTCAAACGGTATCTGGAAGAGCCCCCCGTCGCCGTTCCAGTCATTTGGGATCTTTTCCTTAGTCTCGCCCAGGTCTGCCTCCAGGTAAATGCTGTCGTTTTTTCCGTGTATGTCTATCGGATATTCGCCAAGGGCAAGGCTGTGCGGTTTTGAAACAAGGGCCCTGCCCAGCGTTTCATCCCTTAAGATGTCGTCCACTGTCATGGTTTTTATCCCCACGATCCTTCGGCTCTCCCTGACATAGGGAAAGGGGGGAAAATGGGAGAGGATAGGGCGGTATTTTTCCGGGAGTTCTGCCCAGTTTGCCCAATCTGTGCTGAACCAGCCTCCGTACCCCTGCCTGTTGTCAACAGACCAGTCAGACATGCCCAGCTCAGTCTGGATATAGTATAGGAACGCGAGGGTCTTGAGCATCGCCTCTCTGGTGGCAAGGACCCTGAAGCTGGGACTCTCAAGGAATTCCACTGAAAGGCCCGGAGTGCTTCCGTTCTGCCCCGGATAGTCATTCGCCCAGTTAATGGCAGTCTTTGAGATCTTTGGCCATGTTTCGGGCTTTCCTCCGTCAATGAAAGTGCTGTTCGAAGGGTCGGGTATTGCCCGGTAAGCATTGTGTACGACCGGGCTGAAAGGGTACTCTCCCGGCCATGTGCTTCCGTTTTTCCTGATGGTCATCCTGAATTTGAAAAGGTGGTCCGTGTATCCGGGAGGTGGTCCCTGTACCCTAAGCTCGGGAGGCAGTCCCTCTTTGTACTGTTTAATTACTGCGGGATAAGTGATGTCCTGGATGATCGCATTTTTGTCTATCTTGGGCGACAGAGAGTTTCCGGCCCGGTACCTGGCACCGGAAAGGGCGATAAGATCTCCGCATTCCGTAGCGTCAATAAAGACCTTAGCTGAGATGTTAATATTTTTCCCGTCGACCTGTACATCGACGGAACGGATCCTGTTATCCGTCACTTTTGCGGAGAGAGGTCTGGCTTTCAGTATTATGTCGATCAGTCCGGCCTGTCCGAGCATCTCCTTTAAAATCATCTGGCCGACCCATGGCTCAAATGCAATGGTGTCGCTTCCCCAGTAGCAGATATTGTAATTTGTATTTCTTGCGGAGTAATATTCACGGACCTTTGTTATGAACTCAAGGTATATTCCGGTACGGGTCTTTGTCTTGTCATCCATCGTCGAAACGGCGGCTCCCGTCATCTGTCCGCCTATCCAGTCAGATTCCTCTATAAGGGCGACTGACATCCCCATTCTTGCTGCCTGAATGGCTGCCGAGCATCCGCCTGAGCCCGCGCCTATCACCGCTACATCGTAGAGCCGCTCTTCTGCGTACGCGCTGCCGGTATATTTGGAAATTAAAATAAAAAATAATGAAATAAGCAAGGTAATTTTTTTTCGCAAAACCATGACCCCCGCAAAAACTGAAATTATTTCGTAGTATTGTATATTACTTTACAGAAACGCCATCTTCTCCGAGGATTGAAACTTTTCACAGAAAAATAATTCTGTATGTCTCATTCTGAGCAGCTAAGAAAGGGAGACGATGATCCCAGTTTATCTGGGAAAAATAATGCCGAGAAAAAACAAAGGGCTGGCGTGCCTAAAAGACAAGCCAGCCCTATTATTTTACGCTCTCTTTATTTGGGAATGGTTCCCTCGACGCCTTCAACGAACCAGCTCATACTGAGCATCTCGCCATCGGTGAGCTTTTTGCCCTGCTGGACAACTATCTTGCCGTCCTGGCCTTTGATCGGTCCGTGGAAGACATCCCACTTGCCGTCAAGGATCTTCTTCTTTTCGGCAGCGACAAGTTTCTTTGTATCTTCAGAAACAGCCTTTCCGTACGCAGAAAGGTCGACCATTCCGTCCTTCATGCTCCACCAGATCTGCTCGGATTTCCAGGTGCCCTTCTCAATGTTCTTGACTGCGTAGTCGTAGTACTTGCCCCAGTTCCAGATAGGCGTCACGAGGTGGCGTGTGGGAGCATACTTATCCATCGGGTTGTTGTATCCGATGACCCACATGCCGAGCTCTTCAGCAGCCTGAGGCGCACCGCCGGTGTCGGCGTGCATCGCTATTGTGTCGCATTTTGCATCGAAGAGAGCCTTTGTTGCCTCTTTTTCCTTTGCCGGATCATGCCATGAGAATATCCAGACGACTTTTACCTTTGCATTGGGGTTGACCTTGCGGACTCCAAGGGTGAATGCATTTATGCCGCGGATTACTTCGGGGATCGGATAGGCTGCGACATAACCGATAAGGTTGGATTTCGTTGCTTTGCCGGCAACCAGTCCTGAAAGGTAACGGGGCTGATACATGCGGCCGAAGTATGTGCTCACGTTCGGGGCCACTTTGTAGCCCGAGCAGTGCATGAAATAGACGTCGGGATATTTCTTGGCTACGTTGATGACGTGATCCATGTAACCGAAGGAGTTTGCAAAAATGACCTTAGATCCGTTGCGTACAGCCGTCTCCATGACTCTTTCTGCATCGGGGCCTTCGGGCACGGATTCCACTATCGAGCTTTTGATACCGGGGTTAAGCTTTTCCATCATTTTGCGGCCTTGGTCGTGCATGAAGTTGTATCCGCCGTCGCCCACAGGTCCTACATAGACAAAGGTCGGTTTCTGGTCGCTTATCTTGATGGGTCCCAAAGCTGCGAATGCTGCCGCAGCAAAGCAAAGAACAAGTAAAAATGCAATAATACCGCGTTTTTTCATATTGAAAGATCCTCCCCTTGATTTGATCTCCGACATCAGAGATTTGATGGTTTATGCCCAGTCTCTTTACCTCTCAACTGCATTGTAAGAATATCATAACAATTATTTTTTTGCCATGGAATTCCTTTACATAAATCAACTATTTTGCAGATATGTTTGAATTGGTCGATGATGCCGAAAGATGAAAAATATTGGTGAGACATAAATATTTTGTTTTTACGGCAGTATAGAATATAATTTTATCAGACCTGCCGACAAAGATCCTTGCCGGAAAATGCTTCCGAGATGCTTAATATATTTAAAAAATATTTGTCTTTTGAGACGAGAGGAAAGTGATTTTTAAATGATTTCAGAAAAGATGCTTGAACTGGGCAAGAAACGTTCGCAGATCCGTGAAATATTTGAATACGGGAGGAAAAGGGCAGGTGAGATCGGAGCGGACAAAGTATTCGACTTCAGCATAGGGAATCCCAATGTTCCCGCTCCCGCCTTCATCAGAGAGACGATAACTGATCTTGTAAACAACGAAGACCCTGTCAAGATCCACGGATACACATCCGCACAGGGAGACTTCGGTGTAAGAAAGATCCTGGCAGACCACATAAACAGCAAATACGGGACAGAGATCACGGCTGATCATTTTTATCTGACCGCGGGAGCTGCAGCGTCACTTTCGATATGCTGCAAGGCACTGGCACTGCCGGGCGACGAATTTTTGACCTTTGCCCCATATTTTCCGGAATACAAAATATATGTCGAGTCTGCAGGAGGAGCGCTTTCGGTAATACCGGCCGATACTGCCAACTTTCAGATCGACATGGAAAAGTTCGCGCAAGCGATAAACGAGAAGACCAAGGCAGTCATCATCAATTCCCCTAATAATCCCTCCGGGGTCGTCTATTCGCTCGAGACGATCAGAAAAATGTGCCTGATAATGGAAGAGAGATCAAAACTGTACGGACATCCCATATACCTGATATCGGACGAACCATACAGGGAGCTGGTGTACGGGGATGTTGAGGTTCCCTTCCTCCTCAGCCATTACGACAACACCTTTGTCTGCTATTCATACAGCAAGTCGCTCTCCCTGCCGGGGGAGAGGATAGGCTATGTACTCGTCTCCAACAGGATGAAAGACGGGGAAGATGTTTACGCAGCTGTCTGCGGAGCGGGAAGGGCACTGGGATATGTGTGCGCGCCGAGCCTCTTTCAGCATCTCATAGCAAGATGCATTGGCCGAACTGCGGATATTTCAATATATAAAAAGAACAGGGATATACTTTACAGCGGTCTTACAGGCATGGGTTACGAATGCGCCAAACCGGACGGGGCATTCTATCTGTTTGTAAAAGCGCTTGAACCTGATGCCGAAGCGTTTTGCGACAGGGCAAAGAAACATGAGCTCCTGCTTGTTCCCGGGGACGGTTTCGGATGTCCGGGGTATGTCCGCATCTCATACTGTGTCAGGACGGATCAGATAGAGGCATCCCTGCCCGCATTTGAAAAGCTTGCTGAAGAGTACAAAAAATAATTCTAAGGTGACCTTAGTAAAAAAAGAGGGGGTCCGAAATTGGCCGGGCCCTCTCAATATTTCTTTCTGAAATTTCTAGACAGAGGCTGTTTCTGCTGAGGCTCTCTCCTGGGCAGTCCTTCTGTCGGTGATAATTTTCGTGGGACATTTTGTAGCGCAGACGCCGCAGTTGATGCACTTGGCGGGATCGATCTCCGCTAGGGCGCCCTTCATCTCTATTGCCTGGACGGGACAGCTCTTGACGCACAGTGTGCATCCTATGCATCCAACAGAGCAGACTTTCTTGACGTCGGGCCCCTTAAGCGGGGAGTTGCACGATACGTTTACCTTTGATTTTCTGGGTGCCAGGACTAGGACATTTCTGGGACAGTTCTCCACACATGCTCCGCATCCGACGCATTTTTCGGGATCGACCACGGCAAGGCCGTTTTTGATCGTCATCGCGTTAAACGCGCATACGCTGACACATGTCCCAAGTCCCATACACCCATAGGCGCACGATGAAGGTCCTTTGCCGGGTATGACGGATGCTGCCCTGCAGTCATACTCTCCGTAATAGACGCAGTTCTTCACTGTTTTGTCATTAGATCCCCCGCACTTCAGGAAGGCTATCTTAGGTTCCTCAGTCACGGCCTCGACTCCGAGTATCGCCGCAATGCTCTCTGCAAGTGCGGAACCTCCCGCAGCGCAGCCTGTGATCTTTCCTGTGCCGTTTGCCAGTGCCTCAGCAAATCCGTCGCAGCCGGGATAACCGCATCCGCCGCAGTTCGCTCCGGGGAGTATCGTACGGATATCAGCCTGGCGGGGGTCTGTTTCAACATGGAATTTTTTTGAGGCGAAAGCAAGAAGGGCTCCGAATATAAGTCCCAGGCCTCCCATTATTATTGCCGGATATATCATTCCAGTCATATCATTTTCCCCCTATTTGATAAGCCCGCTGAAGCCCATGAAGGCTATCGACATCAGTCCCGCAGTCACAAGCGCGATTGGAAGCCCCCTCAGGCACCTGGGCATGTTCTGGCTTATCTCTATTCTTTCCCTTATTCCGGCCATAAGAACTATCGCCAGCAGAAATCCGGCAGAAGCCCCCAAGGCATGGACGACGGATTCAAGGAAGGTATATTTTTCGTTCATGTTGATGACCGCTACTCCGAGGACTGCGCAGTTGGTAGTTATCAGGGGCAGGAATATGCCGAGTGACTTATATAGCCCGGGCTGTACTTTTTTGAGCACTATCTCAACAAACTGGACCAATGCTGCGATGATCAGGATGAACGAGAGAGTGTAGAGGTACTGCAGGTTCAGCGGCACAAGGATGAATGTGTAGGCAAGCCATGTCATTGTCGCCGCCAGTACGGTCACGAAAATGACGGCGATCCCCATGCCTTTCGCTGTCTCGAGTTTGCTTGAGACCCCCAGGAAGGGGCAGCAGCCAAGGAATCTGGCAAGAAGGATGTTGTTTACAAAGATGGCTCCGAAGAAGAGCGCCAGCAGGGACATTATGCGTCACCCTCCTTATCTTTTTTAGCACAGGGGACGCTCAGGCCGCCGCCCCCGCAATATTTCTTAAGGGCGCAGCCGTCACAGGCATCAAGTTTTTCCCAGCCGTCGAAATCGGCTTTAAAGCCTGTCGACTCTTCCTCTTTCCTGAGCTGCAAGTTCCTGAAAAGTGCTATCAGTATGCCCAGCGTGATAAAGCCGCCGGGAGCGAGTATGACCAGAAGCGCAGGCTGGTAAAACGCAGGGATGAGACTGAAATTGAATACAGTGCCGTTTCCCAGAAGCTCTCTTATGCTCCCTATAAATGTCAGGGCGAATGTGAATCCGAGTCCCATGCCGATACCGTCGAAGAGCGATTCTATTACCCCGTTTTTGAATGCGAAGGCCTCAGCCCGCGCAAGTATTATGCAGTTGACTACTATCAGCGGTATGAATATCCCAAGGGATTTGTCGAGAGCAGGCGCATATGCCGATATCAGAAGCTGGATTATTGTTACGAATCCGGCAATGACTACGATAAAAGCCGGAATTCGTATTTCGTCAGGAATAAACTTTCTTATCATGGATATCATCACGTTCGAACCCATCAGCACAGCGGTTGCAGCCAGCCCCATCCCGAAACCGTTCGAAGCGCTCGAGGTCACAGCGAGCGTCGGGCAGAGACCAAGTACGAGCACGAAGGTAGGGTTCTCGGTAAGTATGCCGTTCTTAAGCAGTCTGAGAGGACTCATCATCACTAATTCCCCTCCCCTTTAAGATTTTTTGCCCAGTATCCCAGAGCTGCATTCACGCCCGAAGCCACGGCCTCCGATGTTATCGTCGCGCCGGAAATGGCCTGGATCTCATTGTCTGCAGCCGGAGGCGTAGTTGTCACTACTATTTTTTCAACGATTTTTTCGTGGAACTGACCTGAAAATGCAGGATCAGCCGCCTTTGCACCCAATCCGGGAGTTTCCGTATGGCTAAGGATTTTGATGTCGGTCAGCCTGCCTTCGTCACTGATCCCGACAACCATCTCTATCAGCCCCCCGTATCCTTTTGGAGTTACGGTTATGTTGTATCCGACAGTTTCACCGTTTGCCGAGCCCCTGTTTACTTCCTTGATCACACTCTGGCCCTGCGGGCATTCAACTGCCTCAAAGTCAGAGGCTTCCGGGAGCGTCTGGGCCAGTGCCTCCATTTTCTCCTTTTCCTTTGCGGTTTTTATAGGCTCCAGTGTCATTGTGTATACTCCGCCCAGGACAAGGCCTGTTATGGCTGTTATTACAAAGAGCACAGCGCCGAGTTTCAGTATCTTAGCCATGTTTCTTCACCTCCCCGAATATGCGGGGCTTTGTAAATTTGTCTATCAGAGGTACTGTAAGGTTCATGATAAGTATCGAATAAGAGACTCCCTCGGGGTAGCCTCCGAAGACCCTGATCAGAGAGGTAAGGAGCCCGCACCCGAATGCAAATATCACCTGTCCCCTTTTTGTCATCGGTGAGGTAGTGTAGTCCGTTGCCATAAAGATCGCGCCGAGGAAAAGCCCTCCGGCCATCACCTCGTAGAGAGGTCCTGCAGGTCTTCCCATAACAGCGGTCAGGACGGCTACTGTTCCGATATAGACTGCAGGGATATGCCAGCCGATTATGCCCTTATAGAGCAGTATGGCGAAACCGACAAGAAGGGCTGCCGCTGAAGTTTCGCCTATGCAGCCTCCTACATGTCCGATAAACAGATCATACATCCCCGGGAGGTTCTCCATAGAACCCTCTTTGATCATGGCAAGGGGAGTAGCGCCGGAGACGCCGTCAAGAGTCCAGAATGTCATAGGTACGGGCCAGCTTGATATCATGAAGGCCCTTCCTGCAAGAGCAGGGTTGACGATGTTGCATCCGATGCCTCCGAAAAACTGCTTGACAACGATTATCGCGAATACGCTTCCTGCCGCCGCCATCCAGAAAGGGATGGAGGGCGGAAGGTTGTATGCAAGGAGCAGTCCCGTCACAGCAGCGGAGAGGTCTCCGACGGTCATGGCCTGCTTTGCCAGCTTCTGCCAGACATACTCGGATATCTTGCAGCTTGCTACGCAGACCGCCATGACGGCCGCGGCCCTGAATCCGAAGAAATATATCCCCGCCAGCCCTGCCGGAGCAAGAGCGGCAAGGACCCATGCCATTATTGTCCTTGTGTCCTGCGGGGCATGTATATGAGGTGAGCTTGATACTGCAAGCAGCCTTTCCATTATTTGACCGCCGCCTTTCTGCGCATTGCCATGACAGTTGATTTTCCGTCCCTGAAGGACTGGGTAAGATGCCTGTTTGCCGGACAGACATAGGAGCATGATCCGCATTCGATGCAGTTCATGCCTCCGGTCTCCTCAAAAGCTTTGTAGTCCCTCATAAGGACCAGCGGATTCAGTACGCTGGGCATCAGTCCCATCGGGCATCCTTCTATGCAGCGTCCGCACCTGATGCACGCCGATTCAGCGGCGAGATGTGCCACCGAGGCTGTAAGGGCAAGGATCCCTGATGTGCTTTTGACTACAGGGATGTCGATCGAACGGAGGGAGACTCCCATCATGGGGCCGCCTGAAATCACCTTGACAGGCTGTTCCTTAAATCCGCCGCAGAATTCAATCATTTCGCGCATCGAAGTGCCAAGGGGGACCAGGAGATTTTTGGGTTCTGCCACGGCTTCGCCCGTGACGGTGATTATTCTTGTCAGGGCAGGTTCTCCCGCTGCTATGGCCTCCCTTATCTGATGTATGGTCCGTACGTTCAGGATGATGCATCCCACATCTGCGGGAAGGGCTGTCATAACATATTCCTGTTTAGTGACGGCCTCGATCAGCATCTTTTCCGCTCCCTGGGGGTACTTTACCTCAAGGGGGACGACAGAGATCTTATTGCTGCCCTGCTTTGAGATCTCAGACTCCATTGTCTTTATCGCATCGGGTTTGTTGTTCTCGATCCCTATCACGCCCTCCGCTTCCGGGAAGAGCCTCAGCAAGAGGTTCAGCCCCTCCGCGATCTTTTCGGGTTCTTCAAGCATCAGGCGGTTGTCGCAGTTTATGTAGGGTTCACATTCCACACCGTTGACTATCAGCCACTTGATCACTCTGTCAGGCGGCGGGGAAAGCTTGACTACGGTAGGGAATGTCGCTCCTCCGAAACCTACTATCCCGGCCTCTCTTATCCGCTTAAGGTACTCCCTTGGGTCAGCTTCGGGATAATTTTCGATCGGAGCCCATGAGGGGTCTTTTTCGTAGTTGTTGTCATTTTCGATGATGACGCAGTTCTCATATATCCCCGCGGATGTCATCCTAAGTCCGATATCTTTGACTGTTCCGGATACGCTAGAGAGTATGGGAGCCGAAACAAAGGCCTCGCTGTCCCCCAGTTTCTGTCCCATGAGCACGCGGTCGCCCTTTTTCACCACCGGCTGGCACGGGGCGCCCAGATTCTGGGCCATCGGAAATACTAGCTCGCCTTTGGGCAGGTATTGTTCGATCATCTTGTCTGATGTCGCATCTTTTTTCTGAGGCGGATGTATCCCTCCCCAGAATGACGGAAGTTTCATATGGCTTTCCTCCTCTATGTACATAAGGCAAAAACTTGAATACAAAACATTAATAGCGCCATGACACGGCGCCAGGTTAGATTCTATCATTTAAATGAAAAAATAAAAGGCTCAGCTGAAAAATACCCGGTTCAAAATAGCAGTGACGCAAAAACAGAATATTCGTTTAATTTTTCATACGGCTTCATTTCCGGGCCTCAGTCGGAAATTTTCCACCTATATGGGGGATGCCTTTTGATCCTTTATGATCCCGGCTTCACGCCTGCCATCATCAGCCCGAGGGTCTCCGCGTCGGTACTGCGCGGATCGTCTATCATCCCGACTATCGAACCGCTGTATATGACGGCCAGCCTGTCGGATATCGACATGAGTTCCTGAAGGTCCTTGGAGATGAGCAGTATTGCGACCCCTTTATCCCTTGCCTCCATCAGTCTCTGATGCACGAACTCAGCCGCCCCTACATCAAGTCCCCAGGTCGGCTGCATCGCAATTATCACCTTTGTCTCGTCCGAGATCTCCCTGGAAAGCATAAGTTTCTGGAGATTTCCGCCCGACAGGATCCTTACGGGCGCGCGCATTGACGGGGCCAGCACGTCATATTTTTTGACCCTTTCTGATGCAAATTTGGAAATGTACTTCCAGTCCATAAAATACTTCTTAGTCTCAATGGGAGGCTCCCAGTAATGTTTGAGGGGCATGTTCTCTTCGAGGTTCATGTTGGGAATGAGCCCCACTCCCTTTCTGTCGGCAGGGATGTAGCTTACACCTGAATTTATGAAGTCCCTTGCGCAGGATCCTGTGATATCTTTACCTCCTATGACTATCACACCGTTTTCGGGGATCCTGAGCCCCGCAAGCACCTCGCAGAGTTCTTCCTGACCGTTGCCGTCAACGCCGGCAACTCCGAGGACTTCGCCCGCTCTGAGTGAAAGAGTCAGGTCCGTCAGGGCCTGGATGTTGCGGTCATTTTTCACGCAGACCCCCCTGCACTCGAGGATGGTATCACCGGGCTCGGGCCTGTCCTCAGGGATGACGATCCCTTCAAGCTGATGACCTACCATCATTTCTGCGATCTCCTCTTTCGAGATGCCCTTTGCGGGAACTGTAGCTACCTTTACCCCTTTTCTGAGGATCGTGAGCCTGTCCGATACCTCCATTATCTCTTCGATTTTATGCGAGATGAGGACGATCCCATGGCCGTTGCTGACCATGTTTCTGACGGTACGGAAAAGTTCTCTCGTCTCCTGGGGCGTAAGGACCGAGGTGGGTTCGTCCAGTATCAGGACCTTTGTTCCCCTGTAAAGCATCTTCAGTATTTCGACCCGCTGCTGCTCGCCTATGGAAAGCTGCCATATCTTAGATTCCGGATCTACTTTAAGTCCGTATTTATCGGAGAGTCCGCGGATCTTTTCTATGATCCCGCTCTTGTTCAGGTTCAGGGGTTCGTCTTTGAGGCCGAGGACCATGTTTTCCCATACAGTGAAGACCGGTACAAGCATAAAATGCTGGTGGACCATACCTATGCCGTTCTCTATCGCCAGACGCGGGTTAGTAAGCATCACCGGCCGGCCCTCGATCTCAATGGTCCCTGCGTCAGGCAGATAGATGCCCGCGAGGCAGTTCATCAGAGTTGTCTTTCCTGCTCCGTTTTCCCCGAGGATGCTGTGGACCTCTCCGCTTAAGAGCTCAAAGTCAACATCTCTGTTTGCGTATGAGCCGTAGAAGATCTTATCGATATTATTCATCCTTACGAGCGGGTATTTTTTATCTTCCATCTCTCTGCCCCCGTTTTGAATGCGTCACATAACCTGCTGATTCTAGCAATTTGAGAATAAAAATGCAAAATATCAAGACGCCGGATAAAAAACGGTATACAATATCCCGGACGGTCCGGCCGATCGATCATAAGAAGCAATATCTGGCTTTAACAGCCATATAATTAAAAAAGGAAATGTAGGAACATGCGAAAAAATATGATGCTGAGTTATGCTTTGGCTCTCTCCGTGGTATTTATATGGAGCGTTACTTTCGTTTCGACAAAAATACTTCTCGAGTATTTGTCTCCCACGGAGATACTCTTTTACAGGTATGTCATCGCCTATCTTCTCTTTTTTGCGGCAAGCCCCAAGGTCTTGTGGCCTCGGAGTTTCCGTGATGAGGCCAAGTTTGCCCTCGCGGGTTTTCTGGGCGTCACACTCTACTTCCTGTGTGAGAATTTCGCCCTTTTGTACAGTACGGCATCGAACGTCTCGCTTCTTGTCTCGACAGCTCCTATGCTGACAGGGTTGGTCGCCCACTTTATGACAAAGAATGAAAAGATAACGGCTAATTTTATATATGGCTGTGTCTTCGGACTTGCGGGAGTATTTTTGATAGTCTTCAATGGTCATTTTTTGCTTGAACTTAATCCCGTCGGAGATCTCCTGGCGATGATCGCAGCGCTTTCATTTGCCTTCTACTCGATAATTATAAGGGATTTCAATTATTCTTCTTACTCAGCGGCAGTGATAACGAGGAAGACTTTTTTTTACTCGCTCGTCACACTTATCCCGCTGCTCTTTACCCCGCTGTTCGATTGGGAACCGGAGGTCCTTATGAGGGGAGAAGTAATGGGACACCTTTTCTTCCTGGGACTTTTCGCATCCGCCCTTTGTTTTCTGTTCTGGAACAAGGTCATATGGGCACTTGGCGCAGTGAGGGCCAATAATCTTATCTATCTGCTGCCTCCGATGTCCATGGCATCGGCCGCAGTGATACTGAATGAGAAGATCACCCTGCTGGCCGCCGGCGGCGGTCTGCTCATACTTCTCGGTGTCTACCTTTCACAAAAAAGAGTCCCGGACCCCGGGAAGGATCCGGAGCATCTTGAGCCGGCCGAGAACATCTGAGCTAAACCTTATTGACCGTTCATTCCTTACCTTTGTGCAGGATCTCGACCTCCACATGCGAGGGGGAGACATGGTTTTCCTTTTCTCCTTTCAGGTGCCTGATCTCCTTCTTCAGCAGAGCCATCTCTTCTTCCACCCTCAGAAGTTTGGCCCACAGCTCTTCGGGGTTCATGCAGGCCGAGCATTCGCTCACCCTTTTGCCGTCGATCTTGATGATCCTTGCTCTCATCCCGGTAACAGTTGCGTTTTTGGGGACATCTTTGAGTACTGCGCTGTTTGCCCCGATCCTGGAGTTTGCCCCGACCGTTATTGGTCCTAAAATTTTTGCGCCGCTTCCCACGAAGACGTTTGATTCGAGGGTTGGATGCCTCTTTGCACCCTTCTCGTTTCCGGTCCCGCCAAGTGTCACTCCCTGGTAGAGGGTCACGTTGTCCCCGACCTCGGCTGTCTCTCCTATGACTACCCCTGCTCCGTGGTCGATAAAGAAGCCCTTGCCGATCTTTGCCCCCGGGTGGATCTCGATCCCTGTCCACCACCTCACGATCAGTGAGAGGAAACGTGGCAGCACCGGTATGTGAAGAGTCGAATGCATGAAGTGGAATGCCCTGTGGAATGTTATCGCCAGAAATCCCGGAGTACAGAGCACGACTTCAAGAACTCCCCTTATTCCCTTCGGTATCGCAGGGTCGTTGCGCATGGCTGCTTCAAAATCACTTTTTATATATTCCCAAGCTGACATCCAAATCACCCTTTTCAAATCGGTTTGTCCGATGTTTTATCTAATAAGAAAGACCTGCCGAAGCAGGTCTTTTGTTTTCTGATAAATTATTCTGCCTGCTGTTTAGCCTATGACCGCAACAGCCGGATCGAGGCGTCGCGGATCAATCTCCGGGACCTTCCATACAACAGCAGCATACAGAGGTAAAGTGGGAAGACGTAATTTTCATCATGGCAGATATTCTAGCAGGGATAGGTTATAAAAGCAATATTTATGGAATCTTTCGGTCGTTTGACTCTTGTAGTGTTCCTTAGGGAAACGGTGTGAGACGGCTCATTTCGGGCAGTTTCCGCCCGGGGCTCGAAGAAAGGGTAAAAATAACAGATCCGGGTCCCGGCAGCCCGGTATCTACTCTGTAAATTGCATGTATACTTTATACATTATTATCTGATAAGAATTTGCAGGGAGGTAATGGAATGTCTCTGGTCAGAATAGGTACTTTCAACGTGAATTCCGTAAAAAGCAGGATCCCCGTACTTGAAAGCTTCCTCGCCTCGGAAGAGGCTCCGGATATCCTCTGTCTTCAGGAAACCAAATGCCGTGACGAGGAGTTTCCAAAAGAATTTTTTGAAGATCTTGGTTACCATTGCCTTTTCAGGGGTATGAAATCGTACAACGGCGTCGCGGTGATCTCGAGGATCGAACCCGATGAGGCGGCATTCGGCCTTGGTGACGGCTTGGCGGAGCCTGAAAGGGAGGAATCGGAGCTGTCCAGGGTTATACTTGCAAGGTATGGGGAACTGAATATCCTGAACACATACATCCCCCAGGGAAAAGAGATCGACAACCCGGACTACGCCTATAAGCTCAAATTTTTCCGGAGGGTGAGGGGCCTTTTTGAAAGGAAGTTCACCCCGAAGGACAGGCTTTTGTGGCTCGGCGACCTGAACGTGGCGCCGACAGATCTTGATGTGGCAAACCCTAAAAACAAGACGAACCACGTCTGTTTCCACAGCGATGTCAAAAAGGCATTTGCGGATGTTATGTCATGGGGCTTCGTCGACATCTTCAGGAAACATCTCCCGGGGGATGGAGAATACTCTTTCTGGGATTACAGGATAAAGGATTCACTTTCACGGAATATAGGCTGGAGGATAGACCACATAATCGGAACGGAGTTTATGGCCGGGGCAAGCAGGAAGGTCCGGGTCGAAAGATCGCTGAGGGCTATGGAGCGGCCCTCAGATCACACTGCGGTCGTGGGTTCCTTCGAGATCTGAACGAAGTAAACTGTTCTAAAACAGGTCAGAGGCCGTACCTTGACGGGTACGGCCTCTGACCTGCGCATAAAAGTTGAATGTTGTCAGGATCAGAACCCCGTTTTTTCAGAGTGGCGCTGGAGCATAGCCATATTGTTGTTGACCTTTTTCAGGTAAGATACGGAGATCCCCCCGTAGTACCTGTTGAGTGCCTTCTGGACCGTCCCGTATGCGTTGATGTAGCGGGAGAGCAGAAGGACTCCGGCCTCCACTCCGCGTTCCGGGTCAAACATATGGTCCCTGGTAGTCGCTATTCCTCTCGCGCTAAGCATTCCGTGGTGTACTTTCCACATTACCTGCATTACTCCCATGGCTCCCCTGCTGCTCACAGCACTCGGGTTGAAAAGGCTCTCCGTTTTCGCTATGCCTACCGACAGGTCTGTCGGGACGTTGTATTTCGAACTGTAGTAAACGAGGGCCGACGCCTCCCTCCATGCTATCATGGGAGAGATCTTTTTGTTGATCGACCTTATGAAGGTGGCTATGTTTGCCACCTTGCGCTGTCTGCCGGCACTCATTTTTGCCAGTTCTTTCAAAGTTGAGTTCGGATGGCTGCCGACCCATTTGTCGATATGTTCCCGGGTAAGGCCCATCCTGTCCAGGGCGCTTACGACGGACACGTCCAGTCCTCCATGGGATATCTCGGTTTGGGGATCTTTGCCTGAGGCGGCACGGGGATTAGCGGTCTCTTTCTTTTTTACCGAAGATGTAGTTTTTACTACGAGCTTTCCCTCATCATCCTTTGTTTCATAGGTCGTGGTGATGATCGTTCCTTCAGCAGAGGTGTTGCTTAGTGTTTTGTTTGCCTGCACGCTGCATGCCCCCCTATTGGGAGAAAGTGCTACTATAGTGAGGACTGCTAGCAGCGCTGCGGCCTGCGGAACAAAAATCTTCCGCATTTTCCATATCTTTCGCATGATGACCTCCTTGCGTTTCGGGGACTGTAAGGGTAAAAAATTTCTGAATATTCACCCAAACAGGGACTCTTTGCGCACCGAATATAATAACCGAGAGGTCAGAGAAGTCAAGCGATTTTCTAACATATCAAAAGAAATTAAATAAATTAGATATTGACACACGTATAATTTATCGAATATACAGAATTAAAGGGTTAGAAAATTAAAAAAAGAAGACCGTTTTATTTATTTCTGTCACAGGCAAGAACGATTATCCCGCTGAAAAGGATGAAGACCCCGGCAGATCCGAGAAGGGAGAGTTTCTCTCCCAGAAGGAAGGTGGAGAGGACCCACGCGGTCATAGGTTCCGAAAGGGAGAGAGTGTAAGCCTTACCGAGGGTAATTTTTCCTATGCCTTTTGCGAAAAGGGAGAAGGGAAGTATCGTTGTAAGGACTGAGAGGAAGAATATGCAGATCATCCCGCGAAGGCTGAATATCCATGATATGTCTCCAGTTATCAGCCAGGGCAGCGCCATCAGCGCGCTTAATATCGAGATGAGGGAGACAGTTTCGACGGGATCCTTTGTTCCGATCAGCCTGAGTCCAGCTCCCTCGAGCGCGTAGGAGAGGGCGGCTCCGAAAGCGAGCAGGGCGCCCGGGATGCTAACGGAGCTGAAATCGCTGTTTCCCGCCGCGACAAGAAGAAAACATCCGGTTATCGCCAGCAGTGTGGATATGAACCATCTGGGGGAGAGGCATTCTTTGAAAAAAACCCTGCCCAGTATTCCTGCAAGCACAGGAGCCGATCCGATGGCCACCATCGTTCCGATCGCGACCCCGGTAAGCCTTACCGCGGAAAAGAAGGCAAACTGATATGCTGTCAATCCGAATGCCGCAAGAAGTAGCCCGGCCCGGTCCCACTTTTTTTCGCTGAGTATCTTTCTGCGGCGGAAGAGGATCCATATCAGCAACAGCAGCCCGGCTCCGAATACCCTTGCGGAGCCGATCGTAAGAGAAGTCGCCTTTTCAGGTGCGAGGGCCTGGACAGTCCCCGTCATTCCCCAGCACATTCCCGCGGCAACGACAAGGAGGCCTCCCTTTAGCTCTTCACTGTTGGTTCTCATTTTCTCATACGTCCTTTCCTCTTTCTAAAGGCAGGAGTATTTTAGCAGAAAGAAAGCCATATTTATCATTGAGTGTCCGTCATTATGCAATGATCGCATGGATATCATATAATATCCTTGATATTTTCTGAAAACCAGAGAGGATCAAGAAATTTCGACAGGAGGTCAAAACAATGATTCCGACAAAAAAACTGGTAATGATCCCGGGTCCCGTGCCTGTTTCCGCAAGCGTGCTGAGCAAGCTTGGAAGCGAGGTCAAGGCACACACTGACCCGGATTTTGTGGCAGAGTTCCAGGAGCTTCTGGCAGAGCTGAGATCAATAACTAACTGTGAAGGAATAGCCTTCCTGGTTGCCGGCTCGGGAACAATGGGCATGGAGATGGCGATCGCAAATATCGCAAATGAGAAGGACAAAGTGCTGGTCTGTTCAAACGGACATTTCGGAGATCGTTACATCTCCATATGCAAAAACAGGGGTCTTGATATATCAACCATTGAAGCAGAATGGGGCATGTCTGTTACTCCGGAGGAAGTGGACAGGAAACTCTCGGAAGGGGGCTATACTGTTGCGGTGGTCACCCATGTGGAGACATCCACGGGTGTTGAGCTTCCCCTTAAAGAGATGGCCTGCATGATGAAAGAGAAGCACCCCGAAGTGCTCTTTGTCGTCGATGGAGTCGCTGCAGGGGGAGGTGTCGAGGTGGATATGGCCTGGGGGATAGATGTCTATTTCACCTGTTCCCAGAAAGCTCTTTGCTGTGTCCCGGGGATGTCTGTCGTCTGGACCGGAAAAAGGGCACTGAAAAAACGCGAGGAGATGGGGTCGATACGTGAGTCTTATATCGACTACGCACGCTGGATCCCGGTAATGACAGATACAAAGAAGTACTGGGGGACCCCTGCTGTCAACAACATCTCCGCGCTCAAAGAATCTGTAAGGATAATGCTGGAAGAGGGGCTTGATGAGAGATACCGCCGCCACAGGGAGCATGCCTGCCTGATAGGGGAAGCGATGTCAGCTCTGGGCTTCAGGACCTTTGCAAAGGAGGGGTACCGCTCTCCGACCCTTTCGATCTTCCTCTATCCCGAAAAAATGCCCGTTGACGATGCCGGCTTCCGCGCCGCCTGTGCCGCAGAGGGAGCTCTCGTCGCGGCGTGCCTGGGCGATTACGCTGGAAAGGGCTTCAGGATGGGGCATATGGGCAATCTTGACAAACACATGCTCATATCGGGAGTGGCGGCAATAGAGAGAGCGGCCATTTCATGCGGGCTCGAGGCAGAACCGGGTGCTGCGCTGGCAGTAATGCAGCGGGGCCTGGCAGGAAAATAGCCGGGGCAATACTTGCTCTGAGATCCGTCTGCCTATCAACCTGATGAGAGGTTTTTAAACGAGCAACATAAATTAAAAAGAAAGTAACGGGAGCCGGAACAGGGTTCCCGTTACTTATTTACCAGGGAAGCTTAACAACGATCTTGCGTATCCGGGAGGGACCATTGCCTGATATAACGCCTGGCTGGTGTCCGTCAAAGGGAGAGAGAAGCATCATCATGCCTTTCCCCAGACTGAGCATCTGGCCTTTGCCGGAGTAGAAGGTAATATCACATACGGGATCGTATTCGGATGTCTCCCTGAGAGCTTCAAGCGTGGAATACCCCACCAGCTCTTCGCCCTCCATTACTATCTGCAGATCCCAGAATTTTCTGTGTGATTCAAAGGGGACTTCCTCTGCGTTTCGGGTCTCGTACTCACCCAACCGAAGGTCCAGAACACCTGGATCCATATTCTTAATATTCTCGAACGACCTGGATCTGACAGCCTCAAGAAAGGGTAGGAGTATTTCTGAACCCGGCATTATTTTCGGGGCATAACTGAGGAAATTGTCTATACTGTCATAAATCATTTGGAGCAGCCTCCTGACTTGTATCAGCTATTTTATTGATTCGATTTTTGCCGCCAGTTCCTCCCAGAGGGGATAGTTTTCCTCAAGGCGCTTCTCGGTATCTTTCAGCTCTATCATCAGTTCCTGGATTTTGTTCGAATCACCAAGTACTTCCGGATCGCACAAAAGCGCGGATATCTCCTCTTTGCGCGTCTCATCTTTTTCTATCATTTTCTCAATTGGCGAAAGTCTGTCTTCCAGAGCTTTCCTCTCACGGTATATCCTGTTACGTTCCTCTGCTTCGATCCTTTTTTGTTCTTTTGACCTATCCGCCTGAGATTGATCGGTCTTTTCATTTTCTCTGCTGACACTCTCCGGGGCTGACTGCATAGATCTTTTTTCGATAAACCAGGAGTAGTTCCCCGGATAGTCGTACAGAGTGCCGTCCCGGATCTCTATAACTCTTTCCACGAGGTCATCAAGGAATGCGCGGTCGTGGGAGACGATGATTATCGTTCCGCCGTACTCAAGGAGCGCTCTCTGGAACAGTTCTTTTGTGGCATAGTCAAGGTGGTTGGTAGGCTCGTCAAGGATCAGGAGGTTCGATTCCGAAAGGAGCATCTTCAGTAGTCCGACCCTGGATTTTTCTCCTCCCGAAAGGACGGATATGGGCTTGTGTATATCTTCCCCTGAAAAAAGGAATGCTCCCAGAAGATTGCGCTTTGCACCCTCCAGCATCTTTGAGCCGGTATTATTGATCTCCTGCCAAATGGTGTTGGTGTAATCAAGGTTCTGTGCGCTTTCCTGCGAAAAATACGCCTTTTTTACGTTCAGTCCGTAAGTGACTGTCCCGGTTGTAGGCCCTTCAGAAAGGTTCAGAAGCCTGAGCAGGGTGGATTTCCCTGCTCCGTTTATGCCCACCAGGGCCAATCTTTCTCCTCTGTGGACAGTCAGCTCAAGATCCTCAAAAACAGTCTTCCTGCCGTATTTTTTAGTAAGGTTTTTGCATGACATGACCTCGTAGCCGCTTCTTGGAGAATCCGGAAACTTGAATTGGACGCTTTTTGAGGGTCCCTCCAGTTCTGTTATCTCCATCTTTTCGAGCTGCCTTATCCTGCTCTGGACCTGGGTGGCTTTGGTCGCCTTATACCTGAACCTCTCAACAAAACGCTGTATGTTTTCGATCTTTTCCTTCTGCTGTTCCCATTCTGCTTCAAGCCTCTCCCGGCGTTCTTCGCGCTCCTTAAGGAACTTATCGTAGCCGCAGGAATAAAGGTTGATCCTTCCCCCGGCAAGTTCAGCGACGGAGGTGACCATCTTATCCAGAAACCTGCGGTCGTGGGAGACAGCGATGATCGTGCCCCTGAAATCTTTCAGCCAGTTTTCCAGCCACTCCATGCTCTCTGTGTCAAGGTGGTTGGTGGGCTCGTCGAGCAGTAGGATATCAGGCCGGGAGAGAAGCAGAGCGGCAAGAGCCACACGCATCTTCCAGCCTCCGGAAAACTCTGAGGTCATGCGCCCGGCATCCTCTTCGGGGCGGAATCCCAGCCCCTTCAGGACTTGTTTTGCCTCAACATCAAAGCCGAAGCCTCCATTTGCCTCGAACTCTCTCTGCAGACGTTCATGAACGGCAAGCATAGACCGCAGTTCCTGCGAATTTTCATCAAGGGAGGCCATAATATGCTCTGTTTCGGAGAGCCTTGCGGCAAGATCCTCAAG
>DCEE01000015.1:29616-30567 GCA_002316795.1 Synergistaceae bacterium UBA1037 | reverse complement strand
TCCTGCGGCAGGTAGCCGATCTTATGGTCCCTGGGTATGGTGATGCTTCCACCGTCATGTTCTGCCTCACCTGCAATGACCCGGAGCAGCGTCGTCTTTCCCGCTCCGTTGTCTCCTACAAGTCCGACCCTGCTCTTTGGGGTTATGAACCAGCTGATCCTGTCCAGGACTTTATTATCTTTGAAATTTACCTGCAGTTCTTTTATCTCTATCAGTTTCTGCTACCTCCCGGATGATAAGCGAACACCGGATATTATATAGTAATAATCGATCCCTGAAGAAATTATCAGGATAAATGTTTATCGAGAGCCTCTTTGTGGTACTCTGCTGATTTGTCTGAAAAGCAGACCAGTCTGACTTCATCTATCGAATCTTCCTCCTTCAGGAACGAGATTATAGTCCTGACAGCGATATCGGCGGCAAGGTCCGGGGGAAAGCGGTAGACGCCTGTTGAGATGGCGGGGAATGCGACACTTTTCGCCCCGATGCTGACTGCCTCCTTCAGGCTGTTCCTGTAGGCATTTTCAAGCGTTTTCTCCTCGCCGGAGTTTCCGCCCCGCCATATAGGACCTACAGTATGGATGACGAATTTGGCCGGCAGTCTGTATCCTTTGGTTGTCTTCGCCTCTCCGGGCGGACAGCCGCCAAGTCCCGCGCACTCAGTCAGAAGATCAGGGCCCGCTGCCCTGTGTATGGCTCCGTCGACTCCTCCCCCTCCAAGCAGGGAACTGTTGGCCGCGTTGACTATAGCATCCGTCTCTTCCTTCGTAATGTCACCTTTGACGACAGTTATCCTTGAGATCATCTCTTTCATTTGATCCTCCCCCTTTCTTACCTGCATATTATATAGGTATCAAAAAAATCAGCCTGAGTTTCGTCTCCTTTTCTTGTTTTAGGCAACACCTGATATGTAAAAATTTGCATAAGATGACGAATTTTTTATTTTTGCAG
>DCEE01000015.1:28634-29396 GCA_002316795.1 Synergistaceae bacterium UBA1037 | reverse complement strand
TTTTTATATATTCAATATTTTGGAGGTGTGTCGGATGCAGGAGGCTAAAGAATTTCCCAAAATGAGAGAGATCTACGGATCGCTTGTCTTCGATCAGAAGGCCATGAAGCAGCGCCTTCCCAGGGATGTATACGAAAACCTGGTCGGTGCCATCGAAGGCCGCCAGAAGCTCGATTCGGGCATAGCAGATACTGTGGCCCTCGCAATGAAGGACTGGGCAGTGAGCAAGGGGGCAAGCCACTGGGCGCACTGGTTCCATCCGCTGACTGAACTGACCGCCGAAAAACACACTGCTTTCGTGACGGCAGATGAGAATGGTTTCCCGCTTGAGTCATTCAGGGGCGAAGACCTGATGCAGAGCGAGCCTGACGCGTCGTCCTTCCCCTCCGGCGGGACCAGGAGCACGTTTGAAGCCAGGGGTTACAGCGCATGGGATCCCACGAGCCCTGCATTCATAATCAAAAGCCCCAAGGGAGGCACCCTCTGCATACCCTCGGTCTTCCTGGCATACGACGGAACACCGCTCGACCTCAAGACCTACCTCCTTCGTTCGATGGAAGCGGTCGAAAGCCGTGCACTCAAGATGCTCAAGTTATTCGGCAACAGGGGCGTCAGGTATGTGAGGGCAACAGTGGGAGGAGAACAGGAATTTTTCCTGCTTGACAGACCCCGTGCGCAGAAGAGGACCGACATACGCTTCTGCGGCAGGACCCTTCTGGGATCGCCTCCCCCAAGGGACCAGAAGATGGAGGACCATTACTT
>DCEE01000015.1:28191-28412 GCA_002316795.1 Synergistaceae bacterium UBA1037 | reverse complement strand
GTGGCAAGGTGCCAGTTTGAATTCGCCCCCAATTTTACCGAGGCGAACCTCTCCTGTGACCAGAACCAGCTTATCATGGAGACGATGAGGAAGATGGCCCGTCAGCATGAACTTCGTCTCCTCTTCCATGAAAAGCCCTTCATGGATATGAACGGGAGCGGCAAGCACATAAACTTCTCACTTCAGGACAGTGAGGGGAGGAACCTGCTCAAGCCTTCTTC
>DCEE01000015.1:25815-27984 GCA_002316795.1 Synergistaceae bacterium UBA1037 | reverse complement strand
GCAGAATACTCAGGCCTGCTCCATGCTTCTGTATCGACGCCGGGCAATATGTACAGGCTCGGGGGCCATGAGGCTCCGCCGAGCATCATCAGCGTATATCTGGGAGAGGCGATAGACAGAATAATAAGGGAGATAGAAGAGGGCAGCTGCGGCGGCGACATGCCGGCAAAAAACACTGTCGACATAGGACTCTCAAAACTCCCGGAGATAATCGCTTTTGACAGCGACAGGAACAGGACCAGCCCGGTCGCCTTCACAGGAAACAAGTTTGAGTTCCGCGCGCCCGGCGCCTCGCAGGCAATGGCAGTTCCGGTGACTGCGGTACTCTCAGTATGGGCCGCGGGTCTGGAAAAATTCATCAATATATTTGAGGAGCGCATCAACAAGGGCGAAGATGCCATAGAAGCGGCACTCTGTACCATCCGAGAGGTATCCGTTATGAACAGGAAGATCCGGTTCGAAGGGGATGCATACTCAGCCGAATGGCATGCGGAGGCAAAGCGCAGGGGGATAGTGAAAGCCAGGACCATCCCGGAAGGCATCGACCTTTTCATGGAACCTGAGACCCTAACGATGCTTGAGGAACTGGGCATTTTCAGGAAAAAAGAAATGGAGTCCTTCTATGTAATAAGGATGGAGTCCTTCGTCAAGAATATTGAGATCGAAATGTCCGTCCTCCGTGACATGATCTGGGAAGGCATACTGCCTGCGATATCAAAACAGATGATCCTTGAGAGCGGATCGCTCTCCTCCGTCGGCGACTGCGGGCTGGAGGGAACCGATGAATGGAAAAGGCACATAGCCAGGCTCGCTAAAGCAAAGATAGACCTGATGGAAAAGACAAAAGAGCTCGTGGAGATGAAGGAGAGAATGTCGAAGCTGAACCTGAGAAAACACGCTGATGCCCTGGTCGATGAGGCGGTACCGCTTATGGCAGAGATAAGAAGGATCGCCGACTCGGTCGAAGTCTACATGTCCGCGGAGAACATGGCATATCCGAACTACCGCTCCCTGCTCTCCCTCTCTGCCTAGGCGGATCGTAAAACTTACGTAAAAATATCGCGGGGGACTGATCTACAGGTCCCCCGCTCTTCTCTTTGTTTTTGAGAGAAGGTCCTGCGCGTTTTTGCTGAGCAGCAAAGATCTTTGCTCTTCTGTAAGGGATGTCCGGGCAAGGGTCGTCTCATACCTCGGATATTCAAGTATCGGCCAGTCTGTGCCGAAAATTATCTTATCCCCTGCACCCGAAGCGAATATCCCTTCGATGACCCGGTGATCGTAAAGCCAGGGCCATGCCGCGGTGTCATAATAGGCGTTCGAGAGGGCAAGCTTCATCTCCGGCATAGATTCGTAAGCCCACAGCCCCCCGCCGAAATGGGCAAAGACGACCCTTACCTGAGGATGGTTCATGCAGAAAGCTGCGGCCTCCGACGCTCCGGTCCGCCCCTTTCCTATATACTGATGCCCGACCTGTTCCGCCGTGTGGAACATTATGAACATCTTTGCTTCCACACAGGCCCCGACCATCTTCCACGTCTGCCCCGCATCAGATATGTCCAGTTCCTGCCCGTCAGGGAAGAGTTCCCCGACTCCTGCCGCCCCAAGTTCCGCACATCGCAGTATCTCCTCGGAAGCGCCTTTTGCACAGGGAGAGACGACCGTGAGAGGTATGATCCTGCCGCTGTATCTTGACGCCGCATCGAACACATAGTCGTTCATTATCCTGCAGAGGCCCTGATCTCGGAAAGCGAAGCCCGTTACAAAGGATGACCTGATCCCATGCCGGTCCATGTGGCTTATGAGTGATTCCGCAGTACCCCATCTGTGCACTTTTGAATTTGCCATGCCTTTGAACCAAGGTTCCCTATCAGAGATCTTATCCCGGTCCCTTTCAATTTCCGGCGGGTAAATGTGCACATGAGCGTCAATGATATCCAGGCTAAGCCCTCCTCAAATATAAGCATATGGATATTTGCAATTTTGTACCTGTCAGTCATAATTATACATAAATGAAGTTCAGGGAGGACGAAAAATGAATGATAAAGGTATGCCGGATCTGAGGATCAACGGAGAAAGGCTTATCAGTTCTATAAGGGAGATGGGAGCTGTGGGCTTCGATCCCGAAACCGGCGGACGTACAAGGCTCGCCCTGACCGATGCGGACAAGAA
>DCEE01000015.1:24944-25480 GCA_002316795.1 Synergistaceae bacterium UBA1037 | reverse complement strand
ACAAGAAGGCCCCTGGCTTTAGCGGCCTTTACGAATGAGGAGGGGGCGCGTTTCCAGCCCGATATGATGGGAAGCCTCTACTATACTGGTACAGTTGGTCTTGAGGAACTTTTATCAGCAAAGGACGAAAGCGGCCTGACAGTTGGGGATGAGCTCGACCGCATAGGCTACAAAGGCAGCGAAACCGTTCGCGCAGGTCACTACATCGAACTGCACATCGAACAGGGGCCGAGGCTGCATGCTGAGGACCTGCCTATCGGAGTGGTCGAGGGCATACAGGGACTTGCCTGGTGGACGGGAGAGTATTGCGGGGAATCCAACCATGCCGGTTCGACTCCTATGGATATGAGGAAGGATGCACTCCTTGGAGTCGCGGAGCTGGCGACCGAAGCGGAAAAACTTGCCCTGCGCATCGGAAATGGGAGCGTTGCAACGATGGGGAAAATTTCCCCGAAGCCTGACATCATCAACATCGTCCCCGGAAAATGTTCCTTTACCCTTGATTTCAGACAGTTTGAACGCGGGCTCTTCGAGGA
>DCEE01000015.1:23562-24740 GCA_002316795.1 Synergistaceae bacterium UBA1037 | reverse complement strand
GCAGAAGCCCCTCCCGTGGTTTTCGACTGCGAGATGATACGGCTTGCAGAGAGAACGGCCGCTAAGCTTGGACTTGTATCAAAGAGGATGGTAAGCGGGGCATCGCATGACGCACAATTCTTATCCCTATTCTGTCCCACCGTAATGATATTCGTGCCCTCGAGGGGGGGACGGAGCCACTGTCCCGAAGAATGGACCGAAGCCAAAGACCTGGAGAACGGCTGCAATGTTCTCCTTCATTCTGTCCTTGAACTGGTATAATGCAGGGATGGGATAAAGAATAAGAGAAAAGGAGTGCAATTGATGAATAAAATAATGACAGAGACACTTAAAAGCCTGGATCCGCAGATATACGGACTTGCGAAGAGCGAGCTTGAAAGACAGAGGGTCCATATAGAGCTGATCGCATCGGAGAATTTCGTCCCCCGTTCCCTGCTCGAAATACAGGGCTCCATCCTCACGAATAAATACGCAGAAGGATACCCCTACAAAAAGTACTACGGAGGCTGTGAATTCGTTGAACAGATAGAGGAGATCGCGGTCCAAAGGGCATGTGAACTCTTCGGTTCCGACCATGCAAATGTCCAGCCCCATGCCGGTGCGAGCGCCAACCAGGCAGTCTTCTTCGCGACAGTCGATCCCGGAGATACCGTCCTTTCGATGAAGCTTGACCACGGCGGACACCTTTCCCACGGACACCCGGTAAACTTCTCGGGCCGTTTCTATAACATAGTTGGCTACGGGGTCAGCAGGGAGACCGAGACGATAGACTATGACGAGGTCGAGAGGCTTGCGAAGGAAACCAGGCCTAAGCTGATAGTCGCAGGTGCAAGCGCCTATCCCCGATTCATAGATTTTGCCCGCTTCAGGGCAATCGCAGATGAGGTCGGCGCGGTACTGCTTGTGGACATGGCCCACATAGCGGGCCTTATAGCAGGCGGTGTACACCCGAACCCTACACCCTATTCCGATTACGTGAGTTCAACATCTCACAAAACGCTCAGAGGCACAAGGGGAGCCTTCGTCCTCTGCAAAAAAGAGTATGCCCAGACCCTTGACAGGACAGTCTTCCCGGGAATACAGGGAGGCCCGCTGGTCCATGCGATAGCAGGAAAGGCAGTTACTTTCATGCTTGCCGGCACTGATGAATTCAAAAAATATGCTGCACAGGTCGTAAG
>DCEE01000015.1:0-23347 GCA_002316795.1 Synergistaceae bacterium UBA1037 | reverse complement strand
CGTTCAAGGAACGTCACAGGCAAAGAGGCGGAGGTCCTTCTCGGAGAGGTGGGTATAACATCCAACAAGAACATGATCCCCTTCGATCCCGCCAAGCCGATGGTGACCAGCGGGGTAAGGCTCGGAACGGCAGCCGTGACGACAAGGGGCATGAAGGAGACTGAAATGGAAGCGATCGCTGACGCCATAGAAAGGATCCTTTCCGCTCCTGATAACGGAGAGATTAAGAAAGAAGTAAAAGCCCGAATGGCTGCGCTCACGAAAGAATTCCCGCTCTACCCCGACCTTGCGGAGCCCTGGGCAAATTAATGGCCGACAAAATTTATGCTTTGGATCTTGATAAGGGCGAATGGTCGCAGCTTCTTGACAAAGAGTTCGGCCAGCCCAGGTTCCGTGCCGACCAGATCTGTCAGTGGATCTGGCAGAAGCGGGTATTCGATGCCGCGGAGATGACAAACCTTTCAAAACCCCTCAGGGATGCCCTGGAGGAAAAGATAGGGTTCGGCGGGCCTCTTCTGATAAAGGAGCAGCGCTCGCAGACGGATGGCACCAGAAAATACCTCTGGCAGCTCAGCGACGGACAGAGCGTCGAATCCGTACTCATGAAACAGGGAGAGAGACTTACGGCCTGTATCTCCACCCAGGTGGGATGCCCTCTCGGATGCACATTCTGCGCGACCGGACTTTCAGGTTATGTAAGGAACCTCTCTGCCGGGGAGATGGCGGGACAGTTCCTCGCCATGGAGAAGGCTATAGAGCGGGACATAGGCAATGTCGTATACATGGGTATGGGAGAGCCCTTCCTCAACACCGAAGCTGTGCTGAAATCGGTGCGGATGCTGAACGACCCCGGCATGAGAAACCTTGGGATCAGGCATATCGCCATCTCGACCTCCGGAATAGTCCCTGGCATACATGAACTTGCCGCATCTGGCCTGGGAGTACGCCTTGCAGTCTCGCTCCACGCCGCTGAAGACGAACTGAGAAGCACACTGATGCCTGTAAACGAGACATTCCCGCTTGATGACCTGAGGAAGGCAATGCAGGACTACCAGAGGATCACCGGAAACAGGATAACCATAGAATATGCGCTCTTTGGCGGAGTAAACGACAGCGTTGAACATGCCAGGCTGCTGATCCGGTATCTGAAGGGCATCCATGTCTTCGTCAACCTCATCCCTTACAACAGTGTCGACGGACGCTACGAGAGACCCGCAGCTGAAAACATGCTGAAGTTCCGATCGGTGCTTGAGACAGCGGGTTTTGAGGCGGAGATAAGGGAGGAGCTCGGAGCCGACATAGACGCCGCATGCGGCCAGCTGAGAAGAAAGACTAAGGCTGGGGAACCCTGCATTCTTGAACCTGCCCCAAGGTCGGCTGCTCGCGATGGGGGTACAAAGAAAGTTTCAAGTCCTCCCAAAAAGGAGACTGCAGTGCCGAAAAAAACCAAAGCATCCCCGGGTCATGGAAAAGTATCCGGCGAGGCAGGCCTGAAAAGGGAGCGCGCAGGGACTAAGGCATCCGGCGGCTTTGTGGATGAACGAGGCTCCGGGAGGCCGGCTTCTGACAAAAGAAGAAAAACTGACTCACCTCCGAAAGATAGGTACAGAAGCGGGAAGATGAAAGAAGAGAGGCCTGTTTACAGGGCAGCGGCCGCTGACAGTGGCGAAGAACGGCCTTCAAGGCGGGGAGAAAAGGGGTCAGGAGAGTCAAAGAGGGCCCCAAAAAGGATCATCACCGCAAGACCTGAAGCGAAGGGAAAGCCCGCTTCGGAAAAGAGAAAAACTATGCCTAAGACTGCCTCGAAGGATAAAAGGCAGAAGAGGTCCTGAAGGAGAGAGGTCTGATGAAACTCCTGGTATTTTTGCTCATCGGAACACTGATATTCGGGTTCGCCTTCCCAGCGGTGATACTGATTGCAGGATTGGTCGGGATGGTCCTCTTTGCTATGATAATCGCAGGACTGCTGCGCGGTGGCGGGGTCAGGGTCTATACGTCCGGGTCGCGCGACCCATTTGCCGGAGAGGCTTACAGGAAGAAGGGCTTCGAAGTTATTGACACGACAGATGATGATATTCGTGACGATCCGGTATTCTCAGAAAATGAACCAACTGATATAGACGAGGAAGAGGAAGGCGAGATAATCGAGCTTCCTGCCACCGCGCTGAGAAAAGAGGATAAGTAAAGGCTCCCTCCGCGAAGTGGGCGAACATCGGTTCCTTGTCGCTGATCGCTTTGATCACCTTGCCGCTTGTCTGCAAATGGTCTGACTTAAGGTAAGAGAGGGGAGGCAAAATACTGTCTCCCCTCTCTTACATAATATGCCCATTTGATCCGTGCTTTTCGACTTCTCCGGGCCGACCATGGAATTTTTGGGGCGATATCCCATACTCGGGTACTTCGTTTTATCAGATGCCTCTGAGGATCGTATCTTCCCTTCCCTGACCGACACCGATAAGTATCACGGGAGCGGATACCCTCTCCTCTATGAACCTGATGTAGTCCTGAGCTGCTAAAGGAAGATCCTCGAATCTCCTGCAGCCTCCGATGTCCTCTTTCCACCCCGGAAGTTCTTCAAAGACGGGCTTGGCTTTTGCCAGCTCGGCACAGCTGCTGGGGAAGATCTTTCTTACCTTTCCGTCGATCTCGTAGGCAGTGCATACAGAAATTTTTTCAAATCCTGAGAGGACGTCGAGCTTTGTCAGTGCAAGTCCGTCTATCCCGTTTACCTTTACCGCATAATCAACGGCAACAAGATCATTCCATCCGCAGCGTCTCGGTCGCCCGGTTGTTGCTCCGAACTCTCCGCCCTTCGTCCTGAGCAGCTCTCCGAGCGATCCCTTGTCCTCGGTTGGGAAGGGTCCTTCCCCGACCCTGGTACAGTAGGCCTTAGTGACCCCTATTACCCGGTCTATCCTTCCGGGACCGATTCCGGCTCCCGTGCAGGCTCCCCCTGAACAGGGGCTGGAGCTCGTTACAAATGGATATGTACCGTGGTCCACATCAAGAAGAGTTCCCTGTGCCCCTTCGAAAAGGACATTGATCCCTGTTTCAAGCGCGGTATGGATCTCGAGGAAGGCATCGCCGAGCATCGGCTCCATCCTTCTGCCCCATTCAAGCGCAGCCTCGTATACCGTATCGGACTCCAGAGGTCCTGCTCCGTAGATCTTGGTCAGTATCTCATTTTTCTGCTCTATGTTCATCATCAGTTTCTCTTTGAGTATCCCCGGGTTTACGAGGTCTTCCGCCCTTATCCCGACCCTCCCGAACTTATCGGAATAGCACGGACCGATCCCCCGTCCGGTCGTCCCTATCCTGCTGCCTTCGGACCTTGCGCCCTCGGCCAGCCTGTCAAGCAGTTTATGGTAGGGCATAACAACATGTGCGCCGTGGCTTATGACCAGCCTGGCGAGTGGCTTGCCCCTCTTTTTAAGGTCGTCGAGCTCTTTGAAAAGGGTTTCAGGGTCTATCACCACCCCGTTTCCGATGACACAGAGCTTGCCGGGATAGAGGATCCCTGAAGGGAGTAAGTGGAAGACAAACTTTTCGTCTCCGACGACGACTGTATGTCCCGCGTTCGCGCCGCCCTGATAGCGGACGACCACGCCTGATCTTCCCGCAAGAGCGTCAACAACGCGCCCCTTGCCCTCGTCTCCCCACTGAACACCGACTATCACATCTGTACGGCCCTTCATACATTACCCCTCTTCACGGATATTCGGATCCCCTCAGAATACCCTTACATTAAATTTTAGTTACAATATATTGTACCCTATATAGCGTACGTTTATCAATAAGAATCTTATTTGTTATCCATTTTTAAGTATCATCATCTTTTGTGCCTTTGTCAGGGACTTAATAGATACCTCCCTTGACATTGCCTCTTCCCTGGTCCCGAAGCCCTCTTTCCATACAAGCTCAACGGGCCTCCTGCCTCTGGTGTACTTGGATGCTGTCCCTTTGTTGTGGGCAGCGAGCCGCTTCCCGATGTCATTAGTCCATCCGGTGTAGAGGGTGCCGTCCGAGCACCTTAGGATGTAGACCCAGGCCGTCATATTGAATAGCTCTCCTGAGGCCCTTCCCTTTGCTCCATCATGATCGAAATGCCCAGCCATTTCAACAAGGCTTCAAACAGCCTCTCCGGACTGAATCCATCTGAAGTTACAAGATCGTGCCACATTCGTGTGATGTTCGAGAAGACAGAGATGTTTTCCAAAGAGTCATAGGAGCCCGTTATCCTTGCGAGGAATGTCCCCCATGCTTTGAGTACCGACAGAAAAGTCTCAAGGCCATTGTCCTCGTCTTCCGCCGCGAAGGCAAAGGAGGGCAGTATGGAGGCCAGGCAGATGAGCGATATCATTAACAGGGCGATGATCTTATTCTTTTTCAAGTTCTCTCTCCTCTTATGGGTCCCGGCAGTCTTTTCAGAAAAACAAAGAGGCCCTCTCCGGCGGTATTTTGCCCGCCTGCAAAGAGCCTCCCCCGGTATCTCTTTGTACGGGTCCTTATTCCACTGTCACAGATTTGGCGAGGTTTCTCGGCATATCGATATCACAGCCGCGCTGCCTTGCGATGTAGTATGCGAAAAGCTGCAGGGGAACAACTGCGATAAAGGGGAAGAGCTCCGGTTCGGTATCGGGAGTAAACATCACATTCTTCGAATAGTGTCCGATCTCTGTGTCCCCCTCCGTGGCGATAGCTATTATGGGCGAGTTCCTCGCCATAGATTCCTCGATGTTCGAAACAGTCTTCTCCCAGAGGTCGTTTTTGGGTACCAGTGCGACGACCGGAAGCTCCTTATCAAGCAGCGCTATGGGTCCGTGTTTCATCTCACCTGCCGGGTAAGCCTCCGCATGCAGGTAAGAGATCTCCTTGAGCTTGAGCGCGCCCTCCAGTGCGGGCGGATAGGCCAGACCCCTGCCTATGAAGAAGAATCCTCTGGCGTCCGCAAAATTCCTTGCGATCGCTTCGATCTCCTTTTCTCTTCCCAGTATGGAAGCCAGCTTTGCGGGTATGTCCATGAGCGCTGATACGAGCCTGTGCTCGGTCTCCGGTCCGAGTTCATTTTTCATTTTTGAGAGGTGGAGCCCCAGAAGCGTGAGCACCGTTATCTGCGCCATGAAAGTCTTTGTGGCCGCGACTCCGATCTCCGGACCCGCAGGTGTTATCAGTCCCTCGCCTACTTCGCGGTGGATAGTGGATCCGCGCACATTGGTGACCACTATGCATCTGGCTCCCTTAGCTTTGGCAAGCCTCGCGGCGTGAAGCGTGTCGGCTGTCTCCCCGGACTGAGATACGAATACGGCAAGGGTGTCGGGGCCTATCGGGATGTTCCGGTAACGGTATTCCGATGCCACCTCTGTCCTTATCTCGAAGTTTCCGAGTTCTTCCATGATGCGCGCAGCCACCAGCGTGGCGTAGTGGGAAGTGCCGCATGCAACGAAATGTATCTTCTTCCAGCCCGCTATCTCTTCGGCTGTCCAGCTCAGTTCCTGGCTGAGATCCACGTTGTTGGAGGCGACCCTTCCGAGAAGGGTATGAGCTACAACTTCGGGCTGCTCGTGTATCTCCTTGAGCATGAAGTGAGGATAGCTGCCCCTGCTCGTCATCGCCGCATCCCAGTCCAGATGCATCGATTCCTTTTTGTGCGGGTCCCCGTCGAAATCATAGAAGTGGCAGCCTTCCTTTGAGATCCTGGCTATCTCGTCATCGTCCATAAACCATACGTCCCTGGTGAATTCCAGCAGGGCGGTAGGGTCAGAGGCACAGAAACCCTCTTCACCCGCGTGTCCTACGACCAGAGGAGAACCTTTTCTTGCGACCCATATCTCGTTCGGTTTATCATGGAACATTATAACAAGGGCAAAGGCGCCTCTTATCCTCTTTGTAAGTTTTACTATCGCTTCCCTGGGATCGCCGCAGTAGACACTCGCTAGATACTGTACTGCCGATTCGGTATCAGTTTCAGTATGGAATTTTATACCTTGCGCCTCCAGATCGGCACGTATCTCCCTGGCGTTCTCAATTATGCCGTTATGGACCAGGACGACCCTCTTGTCGCTGCTGAGGTGCGGGTGGGCATTGTTTTCGGTGACCCCTCCGTGGGTAGCCCACCTTGTGTGGCCTATCCCGAAATCGCCGTTGAAATTTTCTGCCGAGACCTTCTCTGCCAGATGCTGGACCCTTCCGGTCGTACGGAGCTCATGTATCGTGCCTTCTTTTATTACTGCTATTCCCGCGGAGTCATAACCCCTGTATTCGTGCTTAGCGAGCCCTTCCAGGATAATCTTTGTAGTGTCTCTCTCTCCAATATAGCCCATGATGCCGCACATGCTAATATCATCCTCTCACACTGATCATCAGCAGCAGAGGGAAGTTCCCGTCTGCTGCAACACCATACCATTCTACATTATTTTCACTTAAAGAGGGAACTGATTGGTAAGCAGAAGTACCTATATCCAGCGGACGTTTTCCGGTGAAAAGGTGAGGATGACCTCCGAAGCCGGGGAAATCTTATCTTCTTTCATTTTTTCGACAAGCATCCGTGATTTCAAGACGATATCACCGGTCTGGACTGAAATAAGCGCAGATCCGGTCGCTCTCTCAAGCGTCATGCTCGTTACCGTTCCCCTTAGCATATTCATACCCCGGATCGGTTCTGACAGCGTTGGAAGGAGTGAAATATTCGAAGGATTTATGACTACGGCGCTGTGTTCCTCTCTACCTGATGCGAGGGCACGGATCTTCTGTCCGTCCGAAAGTTTTCGTACAACGCTTCCATTCTCCCTTATCCACGGTCCGTGAACGAGATTTTCTGTCCCGTGCCCTACTATCCTGCCGCGGTAGAGGCTTATGATGTCCGTAGAGACCTCGGTCAGCCACGCGAGGTCGTGGGTAGCAACTATTACCGTAGTGCCCCACTCTTTCCAGGCTGAGACCGCGGCATCCTTGACAAGCAGGGCGCTCGATTCATCGACGTTGGCGGTAGGTTCGTCAAGGATGAGCACCTTGGGGTGGAGCGCCAGCCTTGCGGCCAGAGCCACACGCTGTACTTCACCCCCAGAGAGCCTGTACCAGGGCCTCTGTGCAAATTTTTTCGGGGATAGGCCTACCCGTTCAAGGGAATCATACACCCTTTCATGGAGGCCCTCTGTCTCATTTTTCAGTCTCAGCCCGTAAGCGATGTTCTCAAAGACGGAGCGCTTCAGGAGATAGGAATTTTGGAGGAGGTATGTCACGTTTTTTCTGATATCCACCACATTGCCGGAGGTATCAGCGCTTTCGAAAGAGAGAGAGCCGCCAGTGTATGGTTCCAGAAAGGCAAGGATCCTCAGAAGAGTGGATTTGCCGCTTCCGTTGGGGCCGACTATGCCGGTAACGCTGCCTTCGCAGATCCTCAGATAGTCGATATCAAGGGTCTGGGGCCCTTTCCCATAGCTGTGGGTGAGATCTCTTATCTCATAAATGATCCTTGGTCCCATTGTGTCTCCTCCGGTCATTGTACCGGTCCTTCCCGGATCCTTTGCCGGATCCGGGAAGGACTCTGCCGTCGGGTCTGAATTTGTCATCATGCCCGGTCTTTTATATTATTTTGGATGCTTCTTGTTCCACTGATCCGAGTTGGGGAAGAAGAGAGGTTCTCCGAACTCCTTGACCTTGAAATCCTTTATGATCATCTGAGCTTCGTCGTCGCAGAGCCAGTTAACGAATTTGACGACATCGGTGTTGTTGACGTTGGAGAACCGCTTCGGGCTTACCTCTATCGCAGCGATCAGGTTCAGAAGGATCGGATCGCCCTCTACGAGCGGAACGATCCTCAGTCCCTTTTTCTTTGTAAGGTATGTAGCCCTGTCCATGATCGTGTATGCGTTGCGCTTATTCGTGAAATCCGTTGTTATCCCGTTCCCGAGCTTGCCAAGCGAGAAGACCGTGTACCACTCGTCCTTCTCTCCGTCGGGGGTGATCCTTGCGGCTTCCCAGACGTTCATTTCAGCAACGTGGGTCCCGGACATGTCGCCGCGGCTGATGAAGGGTGCTCCCTTGGCCGCTATCGTCTTGAAGGCATCGGCGGCTGACTTCATCCCTTTGATACCTGCAGGGTCTTCCTTGGGGCCGAGTATAACGAAATCATTGTACATTATGTCCTGACGGTTCTGCCCGAAGCCTTCCTTTATGAACTGGTCTTCAAGGGCTCTTGCATGTACGACGACCATGTCGAAGTTTCCGGTCTTTGCCTTGTTCAGCGTCGCGCCGGTGCCGGCCTTTTCAATTACAAAGTCGGTTCCGGTCTTCGCTTTGTATGTCTCAGCAAGAAGGGGGACGATCCCGGCGTCTACGGGACCGATGGTGCTTGAAAGTTTGATCGTTCCTGCAAATGCGGGGACGGAAAAGAGCAATATAAGGGTCAATGCAAGTGCTGATCTGATCTTTCTCATGAGAGTGATGACCTCCGTTATTATGTAATGTGCGTTTCTCAGCTGTTTCCCACTCTTCTTCGGAGGAAGGAGAGTGAAATGTTCAAGGCGAAAGATATTGCAAGCAAAACGATCCCGAGGGCTATGCCGAGCGCGAAGTCGCCCTTCCCGGTCTCAAGCGTGATAGCGGTGGTTATCGTCCTCGTGTGCCATTTTATGTTGCCGCCCAGCATCATAGCGGATCCGACCTCTCCTATGATCCTTCCATAGGAGGTCAATGCGGCGACCAGGATCTGGAAGCGGCCTTCCCAGAGGCTGGTAACAGCCAGTTTTGCGCCTGATGCGCCCAGAGTCTGAAGCGTAAGGCGCAGCCTGTTGTCAAGTCCTTCGATAGCTGTAGCCGTATAGGAGATGACAATGGGCAGGCCCAGTATCACCTGGCCTATCGCCATGCCCCTGATAGTGAAGAGAAGCTCAAAATCGCCCAGCGGGCCTCTTCTGGAGATGAAGGCGTAGACCAGCAGGCCCACTACTACGGTAGGAAGGGCAAGAAGGGTATCTGCCACGGTCCTGAAGAAGTGCTTTCCCGGGAAATCGAAGTATCCGAGGGCAAATCCCAGCGGAAGTCCGATCCCAAGTATGAAGAGCATTGAAAGCCCTGTCAGCCTCAGTGTCGTCAGCACGATATTCAGTGTTTCCTCGTCCATTGATGCGATAAGCCTTATGGACTGAAAAAATCCCTGGACAATAAAATCCACCCTGCACCCTCCTTAAGACAGGGCCGGGTCCTTTGCCGAGACCCGGCCCTTAAAAATGTTTGCTTATTTATTAGTGTCCGGCTCTGATCTCCGCGTTGGGGAAGAAGAGCTGCTTGCCTTCGAGCTTGAAGTTGGCGATATCCTTCTGGACCTTTGAAGAGGTGATCCAGTCGATGTATTTGATGGCAAGGTCATACTTTGCATGGGGGTGCTTGATCGGGTTCACTGCCATGACCGTGTACATGTTCAGAAGCTGCTGGTCTCCCTCGACAACTATCACCAGTCCCGGCTTGCCTTTGAGGTTTGCGTCATATTTGATGAATGTTCCTCTGTCCGCAAGGGCATAGCCTTTGCGCTCGTCGGCGATGTTGATCGTGTTGAGCATTCCCTGCCCGGTCTGGACATACCATGATGCCTTGTCAAAATCCTTGACCCCGGCCTCTTTGAGAAGTTTCAGCTCCGCCGCATGTGTTCCCGATTTGTCCGCGCGGCTTACGAGCGGCTGTCCCTTTGCTGCGATCGTCGCCATGGCCTGGCCAATAGGTTTCCCCTTTATGCCCGCAGGGTCGTTTGCGGGACCGATAAGGACAAAGTCGTTGTACATGACCTTGCGGCGGTTTACTCCGGCTCCGTCAGCCATAAATTTGTCCTCAGCCGCCGGGTCGTGTGTAAGGACGATGTCGACATCCCCGTTGCGTCCGTACTCAAGGGCCTTTCCCGTACCTACTGATACCCACTGGATCTCGATCCCGGTGTCTTTCAGCAGTATCGGAGCCATATAGTCAAGCAGTCCGGTGTTGTCGGTGCTTGTGGTCGTTGCCATTCTGAGAACGGGCGGTTTCGCATATGCGAAAGGACTCAGTGCTAACATGCATACAGCAAGGATCGTGATGAAAAGTAATGCGCGCTTGTTGCTTTTCATGGGGATACCCCTCCTTAAAGATATATTGGTGCCAAAAACTTTTTGATGCCTTGAAGGATAGGAGGGCAATAACTTTTGATATCGCGCACGGCGATCTTTGTGCCCCCTTTCCGCAATGGGAGACGGAACAGTTTCCCGTTCCGCCCTAACGTCTGTACTCCATGGCAGGCGCCGAAGGAGAAACAGATTCAGGGTCGCCTCGCTGACCAGATCAGCGAGACATAAAATGCCAAAAAAGTGAAATATATGGCATAGACGTTATTCTACACTATTTAATTGTTTTTGTCGTGAATTTAACGTAAAAAAAGAAAATTTATTTATAAATGCAACCCAATTGCACTTAAATATAAAAGATGCGAGACCGTTGGGGGCGGTCTCGCAAGGGAGAGTTGGGATTTTGTGTATATCCCGTAAGAAATGAAATCGACCGTCCCCTGTGGAGAAGACGGCCGATTTAAATTCAGGCAGCCGCTCTCCTTTCCAAAGGGAGGCCCCGCCGTTTCCAGCGAAACCCTATCGGCCCGCCCCCCATAGATATGATCTTTAGGCGGACAGGCTCGGAGAACAATCGATTACTTTCGCTATCCTACATGGTGATCAAAAAAAAGACAAGTATTTTGTTCATAAGTGATTACATAATTTAAAATAGTTTTTATACATGCTCTGTTATAATATTGTTCAGAATATTATTATTATTAAGGTCACAAGATAGAATCGACCACTCTTTCCTTTATATGTGGGGTGAGGAAAATGACTACGCTGCATCTGCCAGCTAACCTGCCCAAGCCGACGCTTGAGGAGATAAGAAACTGTCCTGTAAGAAGCAGGATAGACGATATCTATGTGCGCGCGGGACTCAATCCTCCTCCGGTAGACGGCAGGGACATGATACTGCATATCTCCGACACCCCGTCGACGATGTTCCCCTATCTGCGCAGGGCGATAAAGCGCCTTCGTCCCGCATGGATAGTACATACAGGCGACCTGGTGGACGACGTCAAGCTTGAGATCAGGCCGGGGATGCTGGATCTTTACAGGAAAAAACTCCGGATCCTTTTGGACTTGCTGTCGGAGGAGACATGCGGGGCCATCCTTATTACAGGAAACCATGACCATCTTCCGACCTTGCTGAAAATGACTGAGAACTCCACCGTCCAGGTTTGGAGCAGGCCCGGCCGGTTTTATATCGGAAGCTTCCGCTTCAGGGCCGGTCATACCTATGAGGATGTAATGAACGACGCCGGAGAGTACAACCTCTTCGGACACAGCCTTGAACATCCTACTGCGATAGATGCGTGCGGCAGGTTCTTTCTCAACGGACTGGAGAAAATGCACCTTATACACATGGAGACGGGAGACGTTATCCCCTTCAAATATCCCCCGGGGACAAACGACGCCAGACTGGAACGCAAACGAATCTCGCTGTGATATTAAAAAGGAGGTTTTTTAATGCTCTCTCTTGTAAGAAGCGGTCCGGAAAGCCTTGTACTCCATGCCACAGACAAGGTGGCTGAGATAAAAAAATGCCTGAAGGAGTGGGGGTCTCGCGTTTCTCTGGACCCCGAGCAGGCATTGAGCATTTACGGCAACAACAGGAGGCTCGTTTTTTTCATCTCATCCTCAGATCTGCTCACCGAGGAAGAGGAAGGGGAGACATTTGTATCCGAGAACTCCATTGAATTCCTCCTCTGCAATCTCATCAACAACAGGCTGATAAGCGGCGTAGAAGAGGTCAAGATGATGCCCGGGTATATAACGATGCGTCTGATGGGCAATATTGAGGACGGCATCAAATCGATACACGAAGACCTGGGAGGAGAGATAATCGACAGGGATCCGATGTTCCGCAACTACATACCGGGGACCTCTTCCGTCATATATTTTACCCAAAAGGCGATCAACAGGGCTGTCCCGGTCCGGGACATGTACGAGAAGGCCATTCTTGTCCACGACAGGTCAAAAGGTGCAATAATACAGTACCTCAGCATCAGGGGCATAGAATATCTCGGGGATGCACTGGGAACACCCGACTGGAACGACGTCGAGATCAAAATATACGATGCCAATGGACATTTTGACATCCACAGACAGAGGCTCTGGATGGCGACCCAGGGGCTGCAGATAGGCATAGTTCTGGCCGAGAGGTGGGGCAGGGACCAGGCAATGGCTCTGATGAGCGTTCCCGCGTACATGGTAAAGATCTTCACCCCCATGCAGGTACAGGAGATCAAAAGGATTGCGATGGGGCTTGAATACAACGAGATGGGACAGCGCTTTGCCGATTTCGATGTATTCTTCAATGACAAAAAAGTCGGAGCGTACACCGAACTTGAGACCCACCCTGGGCTGTCAAGGAATGAAATAGGAATGCTCTACCGCAATGAAATATTAAAAAACATGGACTCAGATACCAGAAATGAACTGCTGAAGCTGGAAAAAAAATTGAAGGAAAAATCTGACTTAAAATCAAAGAATTGAATTATATATATCGAAAAATTAAATAATTTATATTTTGCGGAGTCGATTCGTAAGTCAAAATTACGATAAGGCTCTTTTTTTTATATTAGAGCAACGGCAAGATCAATAATCTTGTCATATTCATCTTTTTTATTAAAAAACGTAGGTTTATAAAAGCCCGAATGACAGCTTGTTTTGAGACCCGTAAACAGTAAGCAAAAAAAACGAAGAATAAATAATTTTAAATTTCTGAATTTTGTAATACATGTGTACAATTTTGTCAAAAAAATATATTAATAATGATATTTCTTGATATTTCTGAATATATTTTTGAACGGCAATTTTTGAAAATCAAAAGGGTAAAATTAACTTATGTTTGAAATCTAGGCGCTTCGGTGCTGTATGTAAAACAAGACACTTTGAATTGTTCAGATATTTCACGAAAAGATTTCCCTAAAAATGACCAATGTTCTTAATTATTATAATATTGATAATAGAGTTTATATATGATAAGCTGTACAAGTGTCGGGGTCTGAATATCTATTTTGTATATATATTCGAAATTTATTGAATGAGACTGTGAAAGGAGGGTTTCGAAGTTATTTCTGCTCGTTTTCAGGCCCTATCATGAACACGTTTGAAGTTTTGCTTTTTATTACTCTATTCCAAAAATGAATTTTTCAATAAGAAAGCGAGGTCTGACGTATGGCTGAAATCAAACAGGGCGGAGAACAGTTTTCAAGCCGCTGGGGGCTTATTGCTACAATTCTTGGAATGGCCGTCGGCACAGGGAACATTTGGCGCTTCCCGCGCGAATTGGCGGCATGCGGCGGGGGCGCGTTCCTCGTCATTTATGTAATTGCGTTGTTTACTTGGGCTGTACCCCTTATCTGCGCCGAATCCGTTTTCGGTAAAAAGACCCGTATGGCGAACGCAGGAGCCTTTAAGGTCCTCCTGGGAGACAAATGGACATGGATGGGTGCCTGGGCTGGGATGGTCTGCGTCATGCTCGGTGCCTATTATGTCGTCGTCCTTGGGTGGGTAATGAAATATCTTTCTCTCATAGCCACCGGATTCCTCACCACTGTCCAAACGGGCGGGACGGATCTGACCAGCCAGGTCTGGAAAGATTTTGCCCTTACTCCGCCAAGTGTAGAAGCCTGGATGTGGTTCGTCGGAGCCGTCCTTATTTCTGCCGTTATTATTGCACGGGGAGTACAGGGAGGAATTGAGAAGGCAAACAAGGTCCTGATCCCGTCGGTCTATGTAATTCTGGCGATATTGATTTTACGTGTGGTGACGCTTCCGGGTGCCTCGAAGGGTCTGGAATTTATGTTCACCATCGACCCGGCGGGTTTCACAAATCCAGATATCTGGCTTCGCGCTTATACTCAGGTAGCATGGTCGACCGGAGCCGGCTGGGGAATGTTCCACGTATTTTACGTCTATTCTGCCAAGGACGAGGACATCATGCTCAATTCATTCACGGTGGCATTCGGAGATACGACGGCTGCAACACTCGCCGGTATGGTCGTTATCCCTGCTGTCTTTGCCCTGGCTCCCGATCCGATGGCTGTTATGAAGTCAGGCGCCAACGGGCTCACGTTTGTCAACTTGACGAACCTTTTCGCGCATACGACCGGGGGATTCATTCTGGGGATACTCTTCTTCCTGGCGCTATTCTCGGCGGCTTTGAGCTCTGTCATAGCGATGATCGAGCTTGGATGCCGCAACCTGATGGACATGGGATTCAGCCGCATTAAGGCTACTGCATATGTGACTGGATTTTTCCTCCTGGTCGGGAGCTGGTCCGCACTTGACAACGGTATATTCGAGAACCAGGACATGGTCTGGGGCGTGGCGCTCCTCATGGTCGGGCTTCTCTACGCCGTCGCGGCGATGAAATACGGTGTGGACAAGCTCTGGAAGGATGACATCGAACCCTGCTCCGACCTTCGCGTAGAATGGCTGTGGAAGGGCATCAGATTCTTCCCCGTTCTCTTCACTTTAGTGTGGGGCTGGTGGTTCTATCAGGCGATGACCTGGTACCCGGGTGAGTGGTTCAAATTCTGGCCGCTTCAGAAATACGCATATACTCCCGGATCTATGGTAGTTGAATGGGTTATCCTCGCTGTTATCCTCATCGCGCTGAACGGCGCCATGGCCAAGAGGCTTATCCACGCCAACGTGCTGGATTAGCTTCGGTTTGAAAGAAAAGGGAGGAAATCAGTATGTGGCAGCTGAATATGGCGCTATTCATAGGTATTACCATGGGTTCTTTCGCATGGGCCATCAGAAAGGCCCTCAGCTCTGAAAAGAAAAAAAGAGGTTAGGGCAGGGGCTCAATAAGCCTGATTTATATTTGACCCAACGGAGACGGCGTGCTATGCCGTCTCCGTTGCCTGTTGGGGCTGATCTGTTACGTATCTTGCTTTTTTTGAATATAGTGCTATAAGATAATCTCTGCTGAATGTTCTTTATCAGGTCAACAGCGAAAGGCGGAATAAGGTTGAAGATCGTTCTGGTCGGAGCGGGAGAAGTTGGATATTACGTAGCAAAAGACCTCTCTGCGGACGGCCACGACATAGTCGTGGTCGAAGAAAATGAAGAGAGGGCTCAGCGCGTCGAGAATGACTTGGACGTGATCGTTGTAAGGGGGAACGGAGCAAGGCCCAGCGTGCTTGAAAGGGCAGGCGTGAAAGAGGGCTGCGAAGACATTTCCCTCCTCATCGCATGTACCAACAAGGACGAAGTCAACATAATGGCATGTTGGATAGCAAAAAAAATGGGCATTCCGCATGTCATTGCAAGGGCTGTGGGCCTGGAGTTCACGGACAACGAAGGCTGGGCGAGGGATCTGGGAATAGATATGCTCATCTCCCCTGAAAGGTCAGTAGCGAGGGAGATGGAAGAGCTCCTTGAAGTCAGGGGAGCACTTCATGCTGTTGAGATCGCCGGAGGCAAGGCCGGGATCTATGTTTTCAGGATCGCGGATGACTCATTGATCAAGGAGATGCCGTTATGTGAGGTCAGGAGAAAAAATCCGAACCTCATCACCCTTATAGTTTCCATACAGAGAGACGGGGTAAGCTTTGTCCCCAAAGCTAACGATGTCCTGCTGCCCGGCGACATATGCTACTCCATGTGCTACCGCGACCAGGTCCACCAGCTGGAGTCGCTTTTTCAGCCCTCCCTTTCGAAAAAACTCCGCAGAGTCTTTATAATCGGTGCCGGGAAGATCGGTTTCCAGACGGCAAAGCGTCTCATCGCCAGGACTCCCGGAATAGATATCCGAATAGTTGAAGAGGACAAGGCAAAGAGCGAACGCATAGCGGGAGAACTGCCTGAAGTGCTTGTAATATGCGGGGACGGCGCAGACTCTGACCTCCTTCTTTCGGAAGGCATAGACAAGGCGGATGGTTTCGTCGCGGCAACTGAACAGGATGAGACCAACCTCATGCTTGCAGTCCTCGGAAAGACGCTTGGAGCTTCAAAGAGCATTGCGGTGGTGAAAAGGTCGAATTATCTGGGAATGACAGAGCATTTACCCGTAGATTCGATAGTGAACAGGAACCAGACCCTTGCGCAGGTCATCATACGGTACGTTCGCTACCCCGGATCATCCAGAGTCCTTATGGTTTTTGAAGAGATAAGTTCAGAGGCGTTGGAGCTTACCCTTTCTGCCGGGTCACCGTGTTTGGGGAGGCCCCTTATGGATCTGCACATGCCGGCCGGCTCTGTCATAGGCCTGATCGAGCGGGGAAATGAGCTTCTGATACCTACGGGAAAGACCGAACTAATGGAGGGAGACAAAATAGTAGTCTTTGCATCTGCCGATATCATGCCCCATGCAATGGAAACAATCGGAGAATCATTGAAGTGAAACTGAAAATAGTGGCAAGATTCCTTGCCGTAATAGTCTTCCTCATTTCCGCGTGCATGATCATGCCTTTGGCATGGGCCGTCAGGGAGGGAGGAAACGAAATAAGGGCCTTTGCCTATTCGATCGCGTTGGGCTCGTTATTTTCGATCACACTTCTTTTGTTCAGCTACAAAGCTCAGGCCAGGGACATGGGAACGAGAGAGGCCTTTGCCGCTGTCGCTCTGGCCTGGATCTTTGCATCTTTTCAGGGATGCCTCCCCTATTATCTAGGAGGTTATGTGTCCGATTTCACAGAAGCTTACTTTGAAGCGATGTCCGGATTCACTACGACAGGGGCGACGATCTTTCGTGATATCGAAACGCTGCCGAGAGGGATCATCTTCTGGCGTGCAGTAACACACTGGCTCGGCGGGATGGGAATTGTGGTCCTTACCCTGGCTCTCCTTCCGATGCTTGGAATGGGAGTCACCCAGCTCTTCAAGGCAGAGGTGCCGGGCCCTGTTCTGGAGAAGATCAGCCCGAGGATACAGGATTCTGCGCTGATGCTGTGGAAAGTCTACTTAGGGATAACTGCCGCTGGAATATTATTGATGCTTGCAGGCGGGATGGATCTGTACGACTCAGTATGCCATGTATTCGCCGCAGTATCAACAGGCGGCTTCTCGACCCGGAACCAAAGTATAGGCTGGTACGACTCTGCTTTTATCGACTGGTCGCTTACTGCCGTCATGTTTGTTTCGGGGGCGAACTTCGGTCTTCATCTTCTGGCCATAAAAAACAGAACACTGAAACCGTACAGGGATCCGGAGTTTAAATTTTATACTGGTGTAGCACTCCTGTCGACATTGGTCATCGCGCTTTCCCTTTTCAGGAACAGCCACTATCCGACGATCATCGAGTGCCTGCGGTATTCTGCCTTTCAGGTCGTAAGCATGATGACCACGACAGGGTTCGTTACAGCAGACTTCTCACTGTGGCCTACGATCACGCAGATGACGATCGTTGTCCTGATGTTTATAGGCGGCTGTGCCGGATCTACAGCCGGCGCAATAAAATGCGTAAGGATACAGATAGTTATAAAGCAGATAACTGCAGAGATCAAGAGATTCATCCACCCTCAGGCCTCTGTGCCGATACTTCTGGGAAATAAGACTATAACCGATAAGCTGGCCTTCTCGGCTTCTACCTTCATAGCGCTCTATTTTATAATATTTGCCGTTGCCGCCGTGATGATCTCTGCTACGGGAGAAGACGTAGTCACTTCCATAACCGCCGTTGCGGTAACACTCGGCAATATCGGTCCCGGGCTCGGAGACGTGGGTCCGGCTACCACCTTTCACACACAGACCACGACCGCGAAATGGATCTATGTTTTCTGCATGCTTTGCGGGAGATTGGAGCTGTACACAGTCCTGGTCCTCTTCACAAAAGACGCCTGGCATAGATAACCACTACACCACCAAGGCTGTTCCCGTCCCATCCACCGGATATCCACATAGATAACCACACAATATGTAGTGTTTGGTGGATAAGATTCTCTTGTATATAGTGTTTTACCTCTTACAGATATAAATTTTTATGTTATTATAATTATTGTCGTCAGATAATTTGACCGCAATTATTTGCCCTTAAAACTAAAGGGAGGTTTTATTTTATTATGCTGCAGAAACCTGAATTCAACAAACAAGCCAGAGAGATTCTGGTCGACCGTTACCTGTGGAAGGACGACTCCGGGAACCCCTGCGAAACGCCGGAGCAGATGCTTATGCGCGTTGCAAACCACGTAGCGTCTGCCGAGAAGACGGCTCCGCTCAGGTACATGTGGGCTGATGAATACTATGATGTGATGGCGAAGCTCCTGTTCCTGCCGAACAGCCCCACAATAATGAACTCGGGACGTCCGGCGCCCCATGGACAGCTGGCGGCCTGTTTTGTCATCGGGATCGAAGATTCCATGGAGAGCATCTGTGAGGCGATAAGAAAACAGATGCTGATCCACAAAAGCGGCGGGGGCACGGGCTTCAATTTTTCCAACCTGCGCAGCTGCGGCGCCAGGGTAAACAGCACTAACGGGAGGGCATCGGGCCCCATCTCGTTCATGGGCCTTTTCGACAAGGCGACCGAGACCGTACAACAGGGCGGAATGAGAAGGGGCGCCAACATGGGGATCCTTAATGTGGATCATCCCGACATACACGAATTCATACACTGCAAGGACAAAGACGGGACAATAGCGAATTTTAACATCTCAGTAGGCGTATATGACAGCTTTATGGAGAAGGCAGAAGCCGATCCGGCGGGTCCCGAGGCAGAGCTTCTCGACGAAATAGCCGAGACGGCGTGGAGGACCGGCGATCCCGGGATAATATTCCTGGATGCCATCAACAGGGGCAACACGACACCGGAACTTGGCCCTCTTACCAGTACTAACCCCTGCGGAGAATCCCCCCTTTATCCCAACGAGGCCTGCAACCTTGGTTCGATAAACCTTGCAAGAATGGTAAGCAAAGATGGATTCGACTTTGAGCTCCTGGATAGGACCGCGGCCATCGCGACAAGATTTCTGGACAGCGTCATAGACGTAAACCACTATCCCCTTCCGGAGATATCGGAAGCAGTCAGGCATACCCGCAAGATTGGTCTTGGGGTCATGGGATGGGCCGACCTTCTCTTCCGCCTGAGGATACCCTACGACAGTGACCGAGCCCTCGAGCTGGCAGAAAAGATCATGTCGGCCATAAGGGAGACTGCACACAGGACTTCGGCGGAGCTTAGTAAAGAGAAGGGCATACCTGAAGTGCTGAAGCACCTGGGACGCCGCAACGCCACCCTTACCTGCATAGCCCCCACAGGCACGATAGCCCTGCTTGCGGATTGCTCGTCGGGGATCGAACCCCTCTTTGCGCTTGAGCACACCAGGGTGCGTACTCAGGTCGACGGGACCAAAGTGGTCATGAAGCAGGTCAACAGGTATTACGCGGAGGCCCTTAAGGAGGGGCTGCAGGAGGATGTCATCAGGTCTGTTTTCGTAACGTCGCATGATGTGGCGCCCCTTTCCCACGTAAGGACCCAGGGAGTGTTCCAGAAATATACGGACCTTGCGGTATCAAAGACGGTGAACCTGCCGCATGACAGCTCGGTAAAGGATGTCCTTGATTCCTATATACTTGCCTGGAAGCTCGGATGCAAGGGCATCACCATTTACCGCGACGGTTCAAAATCAATGCAGGTCCTTTACAGAAAAGAGGAACACAAGAAAGTTCAGCCTGAGGCAGACGAGAGGAATGCTGAAGAGTTTTTTGACAAAGTCCCTGTCGCCGTTTCGGCGGTAAAGCCAATGAAGCTCCTCCTCAAAAGAAGACAGGACTGACAGGATCGACATGATCCGTAAACAAGAGATCAGGGCCGGAGGCTAGCCTCCGGCCCTGATCTCTTGTTTTCCCTGCTGCAGGCATATATCAGATCTCTGTGGAGTTGAGCAGTGGTTAGTATATGTGGCTGTAAGAACAACGACCTTAAAATTGATTGCAATTAACGTACTATTCAAAATATGACCCAAATTATGAAAATTATATTGACGTATCGGCATAAAGTGTATATATATGTTTGACAGGCATCTCGAAGAAAACGGAGAACGGTTTGATGATAGAGCTGAAGTGTCTGCTGAACAGATAAAACTCGGTCTCATGTCTCTCATCCGAAGTAAAAAACAGAGAGCGGAACTTGTTGAAGGATACAGACGAAACGAGCGGCTCCATGTTCACAAAGGCCTGATTTCATAATTCCAGCTTTGAAACAGTACCCCAACAAAACCAAAGATTATTGTTTTTTCAGATAACATAGCAAAAAAGCAAATTTTCTGACACATTTTCCTAAGCTCTTTATTGTTCATTTCATCCGAATGACGGAAAAGAAAAATACCATCTTTTACCGACCGGACAAACATCATAAAAAATCATAGTTTACATTTAATGACATATCAGGTTTTTAATAAGTAATTATGGGGGTGGTGCAAATGCTTTGATCTAAGATCATTTCCGCAGGGATCTTTTATATCGCGTTCAAAAGCAAAGAACAGCCGGGATTTGTGAAATGGCAGGAAGATAGGTCAAGAACCAGAAGGAGTGGATGGAAGTGCTGAAGTTGGTCAGAAGAGGGGTATATTTGCTCCGCAAAGAGCTCTTGGTCGAAGAGACGGAGAATATGGATATGGGTGAGATAAACGACCGTTTGACGAACGCAGGCCTCGATCCGATGGAAAGTGTCCTGCCGGACAAAATGACGGCGTCAATGGGGACCATCGCCTGGCGGATACTTCAGGCGCACAACGAAGACAGAAGCGGCGAAAAACTAAAAATACATTTTGACGCGCTTGCGTCCCATGACATCACCTATGTTGGGATAATCGAGACAGCCATAGCCAGCGGCATGAAAAAATTCCCGATACCCTATGTCCTTACGAACTGTCACAACAGCCTATGTGCTGTCGGCGGGACGATAAACGAGGACGACCATGTCTACGGGCTCTCCGCTGCAAAAAAGTTCGGAGGTGAGTTCGTGCCTCCGCACATGGCTGTTATACATTCCTATGTTCGTGAAATGATGACGGGGTGCGGGAAAATGATTCTCGGTTCTGACAGCCACACCCGTTATGGGGCACTTGGAACGATGGGCATCGGGGAAGGCGGCCCGGAACTGGTGAAGCAGCTTTTGGACCATACCTATGACTTCCCGCGGGCCGAGGTCGTCGCAGTCTACCTGAAGGGTTCGCCCCGTCCGGGAGTAGGCCCGCAGGACGTCGCACTTGCCCTTATAGGAACAGTCTTCAAGGATGGTTTCGTCAAGAACAAGGTCCTGGAGTTTGTAGGCCCGGGAGTCAGCAGCCTGCCTGTGGAATTCCGAAACGGCATAGATGTTATGACGACAGAGACAGCCTGCCTCTCTTCCATATGGAGGACTGACGGCTCTGTCAAAAAATATTATGAGATACACGGACGTCCCGATGATTTCAGTCTGCTCGACCCTGCTGATGCAGCCTGGTATGACGGCGCAGTGATCATCGATCTTGACAAAGTCAGGCCCATGATCGCTCTGCCCTTCCACCCAAGCAACGTTTTCACGATCGACGAGTTGAACAAAAACTGCCGGGATATACTTGAAAAGGTCGAGAGGGAGGCATCTCAGCAGATAGAGAATCCAAGCCTGTCTTTGTCCCTTAAGAAAAAACTCCGGAACGGGCACCTCCATGTCGATCACGGCGTGATAGCAGGATGCGCTGGCGGCACTCCGGACAACATAGTTGCGGCGGCCCAGATATTAAGGTCCAACAGCTCCGGGATAGGGGAATTTTCCCTGAGCGTCTACCCCGGCAGCCAGCCCATAAAGATGGAGCTTGTGGAAAACGGCACCCTACTGGACCTGATGACCGCAGGGGCAACGGTCAGGACCGCCTTTTGCGGACCCTGTTTCGGCGCATGCGACACACCGGCTAACAACAGTCTGAGCATAAGGCACACGACACGGAATTTTCCGAACAGGGAAGGCTCGAAACCGAACGCAGGACAGCTTGCCTCAGTGGCACTGATGGATGCCAGATCTATTGCGGCAACGGCGGCGAACGGCGGTATGCTTACCTCCGCAGAAATATACGGCGAATTGCTGCACGAGGTCGATTATAAGTTCCGAAAGGAGATATACGACAAAAAGGTCTATCGCGGTTACGGCAAGCCAGATCCTGAGACAGAACTTGTATATGGCCCCAATATCTGTCCGTGGCCCAGGGTGTATCCCCTTGCAGAAAACCTGATGCTTACTCTGGCATCGGTCATCACAGATCCTGTCACGACAACGGACGAACTGATACCTTCCGGAGAGACCTCTTCCCTTCGTTCTAATCCCCTGAAGCTGGCTGAATACGCGCTCTCACGCAAGGATCCGGGATATGTGGGAAGGGCAAAGGCTGCACAGGCTCTCGAAAATACCCGCAGGAAGATGACTGAGGGAGGCACATGTGAGGTCCCCTTCGAGCTTAAGTCAGTCCTCGCACTTACAGGAACCGAGAATGCCCTGAAAAATATTGGCATAGGAAGCACTATCTTTGCTGTAAAACCCGGCGACGGTTCAGCCCGTGAACAGGCAGCATCTTCCCAGAAGGTTCTGGGAGGAGAGGCGAATATCGCGGAAGAGTATGCCACCAAACGGTACAGAAGCAACCTTATCAACTGGGGCATGCTCCCATTTATCGTCGCCCCGGGAGAAAAAGAGAAACTTTCTGTAGGTGACTGGCTCTTCATACCCGGTATCCGGAAAGCGGTCAGGGATGGTTCAGCAAAGATCGAGGGAGTGGTTATCCGCGGCGCTTCGAGGACCGGAATAACGCTTCAAATGCCCGACCTCACCAAGGAGGACAGGGATATCATACTTGCCGGTTGCCTTATGAACCACTACTCGCAGCAAAATGACCTCCAAAGCGAGATAAACCGTAAAAAAGCGGTCATCAAGTACATATGATCAAGGACCTGAAGGGTGGGAACGATATGAAAATAACGATGAAGACACCGCTGGTGGAGATGGACGGGGATGAAATGACCCGCGTTATCTGGGCCAAGATCAAGGAGATACTGCTTGAACCTCATATTGACCTGAAGACTGAATACTATGACCTGGGACTTAAGAAACGCGATGAGACTGACGACAGGATAACGGTGGAGGCCGCGGAGGCGACAAAAATATATGGTGTGGCGGTCAAATGCGCCACGATAACCCCCAATCAGCAGAGAGTCGAAGAATACGGACTGAAGCAGATGTGGAAGAGTCCGAACGGGACTATTAGGGCCATACTTGACGGGACAGTCTTCAGGTCCCCGATATTCCTGGACTGCATCAGCCCCACCGTGAGGACGTGGAAAAAGCC
>DCEE01000044.1 GCA_002316795.1 Synergistaceae bacterium UBA1037 | reverse complement strand
TCTATCCAGTACAGGATAGCAAGACAGTACATGATAAGGCTGGAAAAGAAAGATTTTGAGCCGGGGCTGGAGTTTGTGCAGCTTGCAGTGGCGGCTCACATGTCCCCTGAGGAATTCCGGGAGAGGTTCGAGTATGTGACCAGATACTGATCAAAACACGTCATCATACCGAGAAGACCCGACAACATACTGGTGGGCCTCTTCGCCTGCTCATATCTGTCTGAACTGGAGAGGGCGGGAGTCAAAGTCTACAAATACAACAAGGGCTTTATGCACCAGAAAGTCATGCTGGCAGATGATAATACTTCGGCTGTAGTAGGTACAGCAAATTTTGACAACCGGTCGTTCAGGCTGAATTTTGAGATAACTATGATCATGTGTGACAGGGATTTTGCAAAAAAAAACAGAAAAGATGCTCCTTGATGATCTTTCAAGAAGCATACAAGTCAGCGCAACAGAATACACTCAGGCCAATTTCCTCTTCCGTCTGACAGTAAATGTCAGCGACCTTATGGCGTCTGTACAGTAAAGAGGAATTCTTACCGATCCCCGCAGTTGAACTTTTTTCTGATCCATTTCGCTCTGTCTATGAAACCGCATTCTTCATACAGCGCCGCGGACCTGAGAGCCAGTTCTTCGGTCGATCCCCAGGGGGATCTGCTATTTTTTTGCTGGGTCTTTTTATTTTTCGATGATTTTGACAAGAGCCAGGCCTTTGCCAGATATTGGGTCGCCAGCCATTGTTTTCTGGAGACATCTTTCAGGAAGATCTCCGCACGTTCGATAGATTTTTCTGCCGATTCCTGCCGGCCGCGCTCAGCGTCCGCTATCGCCTTGATGCTGTACAGCATCGATCCGCACCTGCCGCCCCTGCAGCTTTCGAACAGGGATACGGCATCGTCTATATGGCGAAATAGCAGGGACATATCGTTCATGTCCAAAGCTAGGCTCGCCGCATGGGTGTGAAAATAGCTTCTGCCCCAATAGAGGCCTATCCTTTCAGAGGTCTCCGTGGCGGATTCGAGATAGGCCAGTGCGCTTGCGTGATCTCCTTTAAGCTGGAATATCTCGGCAATGTAGCATTTCGCGACCAGTATGCTCAGCGTATAGCATTTGCCCGTAAGCTTAAGGCTTTCGAAAAGTCTGATCGAATGCCTGAACGTTCTTTCTGCCTGGTCGTATTTTCCTGATAAAAACATCGATACTCCGACGAACCTTACTGCCGTTGCCATGTAGTGTCGGTGATTTTCCGGCCGTGAAAGCTGTATCAGCTCTCTTGCCGTTGAAATAAGGCGCACGGGGTCTTCTGTCTGAAGATGCATGTAGCATATATGCTTTAGACAGTGTATGTGTGTCTCAGAGAGCCCGAATTCCTTTGAAATGCTTATCGCTTCGTTTATAAAGACGAGGCCCTTGTCATATTCTCCCCAGCTTATATGGTATCCTCCCGCCAGTTCGAAACATGAAGCCTCAAGGCTTTTCAGTTCCATCCGGCCGACATTTTTGTCCGTACGGATCTCATCCAGCAGCGCCAGAGCCTGACTGATTCTCTGTTCGGTCCCCTCTCTGCTGCTGAAGGGGGTGGAGCAGGAGAGAAGCACCTTGTCCGAAACGACGGGGAAAAGGTCATGGTTGAGCGTGATATCAAAAATAAGCTCCCGCAGATACTGTTTAAGTTCCATGGCACGCTGCCCCGATCTCATGTAGTGGTGACAGAGCATAGTGCTGAGTTCCGGATCCCATTTCTGCGGCGAGTATGCGTTGTTCAGGACCTCGGCGACCTTCTTGTGAAGTTCCTGCCTTTTGGAGAGGGAGATCGATTCATATATGCACTCCCTGACCTTTGCATGGGTAAAATCCCAGATCACCTTCCCGTCTTCTTCCCGTTCTTTCAGCAGTCCTTTGGATAGAAGGGTTTCGCCTGCCGACAGCACTTCATCGTATCCGCGGGAGGCGGCCTCCGTTATCTGTTCGGGAGATGCACCCACCGCAAAGACTGAAATTATTGCAAGCACATTTTGCTGCAGCTCTGAAAGATCTCCTATCCTCGCCATTATGAGTCCACCCAATCCGTTCGTAAGATCGGAATCAGGATTCTCCTCCGCCGCACGGAGCATCTCAAAAAGAAGAAGGGGGATCCCTTCGCTTTCACGGATAAAATATTCGTCGCCCTTTTGATTGAGAAGCTCTTCGGAAAGGGAGTTCCGGCATATGTCTATGATCTCATCATTTCGCAGAGGGGCCAGTTTGAGAGGGACGATCTTCCATTTTGAGGGAGGATCCAGACTTTGAAGCATTGCCAGGGTGATCCTCGATGACTCCGGCCGTCCTGACAGGATGATGTTGATATCAAGATCAACAGTACTCATAAAAGCAGTCAGAAGCTGGATCGACTGTGTGTCGAACCAGTGGATGTCCTCAAAGATCATAATGATCCTCTTTTTGCTTGCTATGCGCCGGAGGATATCGTTTATCATGCCGCTGATGACAATGGGATTCCTCTCGGTCATCAGAGCCACGTCTGCGTTGTAGTTAAGGCCCTTGCCGCCCAGGAATCCGGGGAAAATGCCGGAAAGGACGGACCGGGTATTTATATCCGGAAAATCATTTTCGATCTCGGGCATCCGGCCTATCCGTGTCATTATGCTGTTCCAGGAAGAGTACGGATAGCCTTCGCCTATGGGGCTGGATCTTGACGAGAGGATCAGGAAGTCACCTTTGTCGAGTATCGATACAGCTTTGTTGATCAGCGCCGTCTTGCCTATACCGGCCTCTCCGTGCACGTAGACGGCTGTGTTCAGGCCTCCCGGATCTGTCAGGGCCCCTATCATCGCGGCGAGCTCGTTTTTCCTGCACCAGAACTTTTCCCTGTTTTCGGAGGAGGTGTCGTATTCTGACCAGTTGTTGAGGATCTTTCTGAAGTATTTTTTGCTTCTCTCCGAGGGTGTGATGCCCATCTTGTTTTCAATTTTCGATGAGTACTCTTTGAAAAAGATCAGAGCTTTGGTGGGCTGTCCCATATTGCAGTATATCTCCATCAGTTCAAGCACTGAATCTTCATCGTAAGGATCGATAGTCAGCAGGGTCTCAAGCGAATTGCTCATCTCTTCATACATCTTTTTTTCGTAGCAATTTGAGATCCTCTTCCTCAGCATCGTTACGATATTTTTTCTGATCGCCTGCTTTGTGACTGCCGTCCATTCGTCAAACTCTTCCGAACCTTCGAGACTGAAATCTCTGAGGGGCTCTTCGGTTATATGCCTTGGGAGCGGAACATCGGGATCGATTATTTGCTCAAGGGCGGAGATGTCATCAAATGTCTCTTTGAGAGAGATGCTGTTTCTGTCGATGTCTACATATTCTGGTATCGTGTTTCGTATTATATAGAGAGCGTTTCTCAGATTGGCTGATGCCTGGGGTCTTTCCATGTCCGACCAGAAGAGTGCTTTAAGCTGATTTCTGGTAGCGGGGCCGTTCAATGCCAGGTAAAAGACCATTGACTCCGCTTTTTTCAGCGGAAAAGAAATTTTTCTTCCGCTGATCTCGATATAGGGGTTTCCCAATAAGTGGAGAAAAAGAGTCATGGACGACCTCCGTCTTTGTATTTCGTCGATATCAAATTATATCAATATTTGTCAGATCCTGAAAATTCCTCACAAAAAGCGTCAATAAAACGTCAAACAAGCGTAAAAAAGAAGCTGAGACACGATGAGGAATATTGACGCTTTTCTTATGTGGTAAGTATAGACTTATTTATGGAAATAAAATACCGGACATGCATATTGGACTGGCAATGATCGTTGGGGTGATGTTCCTGAAAATAGAACTTAAGATCAACGGCAAATTAAGAATAGCTGAAGTATCTGCGTCCGAGAGGCTGATAGATGTGCTCCGGCAGAAGTTCGGCCTTGTCAGCGTCAAAGAGGGATGCGGCGCGGGAGAGTGCGGTGCGTGCACGGTCATCATGAATGGCGAGGCAGTCTGTTCTTGCGTGGTGCCGGCCTTTCAGGCGGACGGACACGATATCCTTACGGTCGAAGGGCTGGAGGAAAACGGAGAATTGGATCTGATCCAACAGTCTTTTATAGACTGTGATGCTGTCCAGTGCGGTTTCTGCACTCCCGGAATGATAATGTCGGCCAAGGCTTTGCTCATGAAAAACCCCTGTCCGTCGAGAGAAGAGATCAGGACCGCCCTGGCTGGCAATATTTGCAGATGCACAGGGTATACCCAGATAATCGATGCAGTTGAGACAGCAGCTGCACGGATCGGAGAGTGCAGACGTTGACAGAATTGTTTGCACCACGAAGCATAAAAGAATTCTCCGTGCTCCTGGCTGAATGCGGTGAGCATGAGAAACATTTCATAGCGGGAGGAACTGACTGGCTGATAAAAAACAGGAGGAGTCTCTCCGAGGATGCAGTGCTCTTTGATCTGTCGAAGATCCCCGAACTCAGGGGGATCGAGAAGAGGAAGTCTTCTCTGAGGTTGGGGTCAATGGAGACGATGACATCTATCCATACAGACCCGGAGATTAGACTTCATGCAGCGGCACTTTGCGATGCAGCCTCATCCATGGGTTCGGTCCAGATCAGAAACAGAGCCACAGTGGGCGGAAATCTTGCAAACGCTTCCCCCGCAGCCGACACCCCGGGTGCGTTGGCGGCCCTGGATGCTTCCGCGGTAATTTTTTCTCCTTCAGGCACAAAAGAACTTTCGATCGAAGAAGTGCTCGGTACATGCCCGAATAAAAATACGCTGTCGGACAGCGATATCATTATGGAATTTCGTATCCCGGTAAGAAAAAGTCATGTCTCTGCATTCAAAAAAATAGGAAGCAGGAGCGAAGTCAGCATAGCAAGGATCAATCTGGCTGTCTCGGCAAAATATGAGGACGGGGCATTTTGTGATGCGATGGTATTCGTAGGCACTCTCGGCACAGCCGCCAAAAGGTCTCCCGAAGCGGAAAACGCTCTCCTTATGCCTATCTCCTTACGTAAAGAAGGTTTTAAAAAAGCCCTTTGTGAATTTGCCGGGCGTATGATCCCAAGCAGAAGTACGCTTCCTTATAAGCAGTCGGCCATTCAGGCTCTGGCGGAAGATGTTCTGGAAATGCTTGAGGCCAGGGGAAGGTCTTTGGAAAAAAGCGGAGAGAAGAGCCATGGATAAAAGATCATACAAATATATCGGCAGGAACGTTACAAGATTCGATGCTGTGGACAAAGTCCGCGGCAGGTTTCCCTATCTCGCGGACGAGCCGTTCCCAAATGCCCTTTTCGGTGCAGTGCTTTTCAGCCCACATGCCAATGCGGTCGTAAAGAAGATCGATGTGTCCGAGGCAAGCCGGATCGAGGGTGTCGAAATACTTACATACCTTGATGCCCCCAATGCCAGATACAACGGCAGCGAGTGGTTCCCCGGCCAGGATGACTACCCTGACGAGACGGTCCTGACCGGTCATGCAAGACACGTAGGCGACCGTATAGCCCTGGTCATGGCCGATACGGAAGAGAAGGCGAGAAAGGCCAGGGATCTTGTAAGGGTCGAATATGAGATCCTGCCTGCCGTCACACTTCCTGAAACAGCCGCTGACATGGCGGGGATGCTCCATGAAGACGGAGTAAAGAGCTTTGACGGCAGCATATGCTACGGAGATCTCGAAAAAGCCTTTTCTTCAGCCGCTTACATAGAGTCGGATACAGTCACCACTCCCAAGATCCATCATGCGGCCATGGAAACCCACTCAGTTCTCGCAATACCTCGTTCAGGAGATGTAATAGAAGTCAGGACTCCCTGCCAGATCACATTCGGAGTTCAGCATTCCATTGCACAGGTACTGGATCTGCCGTTATCAAAGATTAGGGTGATCAAGGCGAACATGGGAGGGACCTTTGGAGGCAAGCAGGAGGTCGTCTTTGAAGTTTTGTGTGCGTGGGCTGCTAATAAACTCAAAAGGCCTGTCTTTATCAATACAACGAGGGAAGAGACCATCCTTTCGACCCGCACCAGAGCCGCAGTAAGAGGCAAAATCGAAACGGCCGTAGATGCTCATGGCATGATACTTGGAAGGTCCTTTGAACTGACCGTTGACGCAGGAGCATACCTTACAGGCACAAAGAAGGTAATGATGGCCATGGCGAAAAAAACTTCAAGGTTATATAGGATCCCTGCGCTCAGCTACACAGGTTCTGTTATCAGGACTTCAACGACCCCGGCAGGTGCCTGCCGGGGCTACGGCTCACCTCAGATACACACAATAACAGAGATCCACACAGACCTGATGTGCAGGAGGCTTGGATTCGACCCTCTCCAGTTCAGACTGAAAAATCTCCTCAGAGAATTCGAAGAAGATCTTTCCGGAGGGGCTAATATCGGTAAGGCAAGAGTGATCGACTGCCTTAGTAGGGGAGCAGCGTCTTTCGGATGGGAAGACAACAAAACTCCTAAGATAAGGAGAGGAAGATTTTTCACCGGAACAGGCTTCGCATGCTGTACACATGGCAATGGTTACTATAAGACAAAATATCACGATTTTTCAGACATGTCCCTAAGGATACTTGAAGACGGTTCTGCGATACTCAGGGCCTCGATCCATGAGCTTGGCAGCGGCGCAACAACAGCACTTGCACAGATAGTTGGCGAGGTCACAGGAATAGATGTCTCAAAAATTACCGTTACCGAGACCGACACGCAATTTACTTCTTATGACTCCGGATGCCAGGCAAGCAGGGTCATATACGTATGCGGAGAATGCGCAAGGCTGGTTTCCGAGGAAGCAGTGAAAATGCTTACTCAAGAGGCATCAAAACTTTTGGACAAGCCTGTCCGTTTTTATAAAGGAAGTCTTGTTTGTGAAGGAAAGAGGCTTGATATTGCAGATACTGTAAGAGAGATAATGGGAAAAAGGAGGGTATCCATCGAGGTTAATTATGAACACAGGCCTGAAATGAACCCTGCATCTTTTGGTGCTCACTTTGCTGAAGTGACAGTGGACAAGCTGACAGGCTTAGTGAAGATCAACAGATATCTTGCTGTTCACGATATCGGCCAGGCAATAAACGAGAGCTTTGTAAGGGGCCAGATATACGGGGGCATCCAGATGGGGATAGGTATGGCTCTCAGCGAAGAACTTCCCTTTGACAACATGGGTATCCCCAGGGTACGTAATTTTGACAAATATCATCTTGTGAATGCTCCGGACATGCCCGATCCGGAAATAATCCTTATTGAAGACAATGAACCCGGAGGTCCTTTCGGAGCGAAGAGCATAGGCGAAATTTCCACAGTTCCGGTATCGGCCGCAATAGTAAATGCGGT
>DCEE01000054.1:36521-56504 GCA_002316795.1 Synergistaceae bacterium UBA1037 | reverse complement strand
TAAACGCTATGTCGGTGTAGATACCTTCGAGGCGTACCTTGTGTCCCTTTTCCATCTTCGCCAGCTCAAGGAAGGTCTCCTTCTGTTTGGCTTCCTCACTTGCATCAGCAAACAGCCGGTACATCTCCATTGCTTCCTGTTCCTTTTTCATTGCAAGGGCGATGGCATCCTTGAATGCCATATCGGTGGAAAGTGCCTGGGGGGCTTCGACAGTCTCAGCGACTTTGTAATCCTTCTCTTCGCTGAACTTCATATCTTTCATTTCATTGCTGAGGTAACCCTCAAGAAGGACCTTGTGGCCGGATTCCTCGTCCGCAAGCTCCTGAAAGGTTTTTTTCATTGCGGGATCTTTCATTTTTGCCGCGGCATCCCGGTAGAACTCGTATGCCTCGACTTCGTTTCCAACTGCCATTTTCAATATTTCTTTGTAATTTTTCATTTTTGCTCTCCTCTCTTTTTACCCTGTCGGTACAGGGAGGACAGGGATAGTCAATACATATTAAAATTGCAGAAGGGGCTGGGATTTTCAGATCAGATGAGATGCCATTCTCCGTCCCGGTATGTTTCCATCGAGATAGGTTCGAGATGGAAGTAGAATGCGCAAAGTTCAAGCCTGCCTGCCTCCGTCGCTTCCCTGACGGTCGGGTACTCTCTTAACTTTGCAAGCTGACGAACTGCCTGGGCCTTCTCGGCTTCCTCAAGGTCAGATCCGGTATATTCTTCCTGTTCAAGCCATTTTCTCAGTCCCTCTGTGTCCAGATATTCTTTGTCTTCCGTCGCCTTTACTGCTCCGCACTGGTTGTGGGCAAGAACGGCGATCCTTTCTACCTTGAGGTGTTTTACAGCGTAATCAATGCATGCCCGTACGGAAGATTCCTCTGTTCTGGCAAGGTTTCCGACGTTCCTGAGGACGAAGATCTCACCTGGTTTTGCATCGAATATATGTTCCGGAATTATCCTGCTGTCGCTGCAGGAGATCATCATGGTATGCGGATGCTGTCCTGCAATGAGGCTGCTGTAAAATTTTGAGTCTGCTTTTGCCGCGAAACACCTGAAACCGTCTGCAAGTTCTTTCATTGTTATCTCACTTCCTGGCTGAGTATCATTTTTTCCACATCGTGCGGTGTGTTGAGGTTGAAAAATGAGCTTCCGTCATCTCCGAGCTCTTTCAGTTTGTTTTCGTTGATAACGGTGAGCCTTATGTCTCTGTAAAAGTGCTTGATCTTCCTGTCTCCGCGGCTTATTGCATCAGAGACCGGCCCGATGCAGCTCCTGCGGTAGAAAGCGTGCAGAGGCTCAAGGAATCCAAGCCTCTCTGCCACGACAGCGTCATTGTTTATGCTGCGGAAGCAGCTCATTCCAATTATTACCTCCGGATCCGGGGTAGGCATATCACATCCCAGAAGGAACCCCCACTCCTCTTTCATCCCTGAAAGGCCGTTATAAAGGCCTTCCAGCGGCCCCCTTGAGGGTACCCTGTCCTCAACTACGGAAATTTCCCATCTTTTGATAAGGGGTGAAAGTGCCTCGTTTACCACCGATGATTCTCCCGGAGCAACGAGCATGATGACCTCTCTGAAGAGGGGTGCAACTATCTCGAGGGTACCCTCTATAAGGAGGGAACCCTCGAGCTCAAGGTAAAGCTTATTTCTGCCACCCATTCTTGAGCCCCGTCCACCGGCCAGCAGAAGCAGCGAAGCGTGGAGGCGCTCCTTGTGTGCTGTGCTGCCGACCGGGGTAAATTCCGGGGTCTTGTTATGAAGGAGTGGTTTCATGATCGGCTGTTTTATGCTTTGGGTTCGTCAAGAGCTCCTGAGAACACCATGTAGTAAAGAACTGCCACAAACAGGATGCCACCGACCATATTTCCGATGGTCACAGGGATGATGTTTCCCCAGTAGCCTCCCATTGTGAGGGCCGCAAGCTTGTCCGGAGCGACCGCTGCAAGTTCGACTGTTGCGGCGTCTCCGCCCTTTATGAACATGCCAAGTGCTATGAAGTACATGTTTGCGACGCTGTGTTCAAATCCCATCGTAACGAATCCTGAGATCGGGATGAGGCAGCAGATGTATTTGCTTATTACATCCATTGCTGAGAAGGACATCCAGACAGCCATGACGACCAGCCAGTTGCAGAGGACTCCCCTGAACAACATCTGGCTCATTGGAAGATTTACCTTCGCAACAGCGATCTTGAGAGCGTTGGCACCCGTTGCTCCTGTGGCAAGTCCTGTGTTGTAGATCATCCACGCAAGGAAGATAGATCCGAGGAGGTTTGCGATGTAGACTACGGTCCAGTTTTTAAGCACACCCTGGAAAGATGCGCATCCGTTCAGCATACCAAGCGGCATAAGACAGTTTCCCGTAAAGAGTTCTGCTCCGCCAACGATGACGAGCATAAGTCCAAGGGCAAACACCATCCCACCCAGCATCTTTGAGATCCCTACGCCGGCATACTGGGCTACGTCCTGAGTAACAGTCGTCATCAAAAAGCCGCCGAAAGCTATATAAGCTCCGGCAAGGAAGCCCATTACCAGCATCGCTTTTACTGACATGCTTGTCTTAGCTTTAGCTACTGTACAGGCAGTCTTTGCTATTTCTACAGGTGGTTTGAAATTCATTTCTTAAAACGCCTCCGTTATTATTGTAATGGGGCGGAATATATTATCCGCCCCTTAATTTATATTGCTTAGGCTCTTTATGCCTTGGATACTTTTACTGCGCTGACCTTAAATGCGGGGGTCTCAGAAGTTGGATCCCACACTGAAGCTGTCAGCAGGTTTGCTGAAGCTTCTCCGAAGTGGAAGGGCAGGAATACCATCTTCTCCGGTACCCTGTCGGTTATCTTCGCTGCGCCTGTTACTTCTCCGCGGCGCGATGCCACTGTCACTTTCTCGCCTTCGCTTACGCCCATTGCAGCGGCGTCAACGGGGTTGACCTCAATGTAGAGTTCTTTGACGTATTTGCCCGATGCGCCCCTGCGGCTCATTGAGCCTGAATGGTAGTGGAAGAGGTTGCGTCCCGTTGTTGCGATGAACGGATATTCCTCGTCCGGCCATTCGTGCGGTGCAGCCCACTCGCAGGGTGAGAATGTCGCCATTCCGTTGGGCCTTGCAAATTTAGCCGTGTGAAGGTTGGGCGTTCCGGGATGCTCCGGTGTCGGACAGGGCCACTGCAGATATCCCTTGTCAAGACGCTCGTGGCTCATGCCCGCATAAGCCGGGTTGAACTTCGCAATGTCGTCAAAGACGTCAGATGCTGTTTCGAAGCCCCATTCGTGTCCGAAGCGCTTTGCAAGTTCCACGAATACAGTCCAGTCTTCCCTTGCCTCGCCCGGTGCTTCCACCGCTTTGCGGAGAAGCTGTACCGCGCGGGTCGTATTGGTGCATGTGCCGGGTTTTTCGGGCCAGCAGGCTGCAGGGAGAACTACATCCGCCTTCTGAGCGGTCTCCGTAAGGAATATATCCTGTACTACGAGGAAATCCAGCTTGTCAAGGGCGTGAGAGACGTGGTTCGTGTCCGCGTCAGTTACCATTGGGTTTTCACCCATGATGTATAGTGCCTTAAGTTCGCCCTTCGATGCAGCTTCCATCATTGTTGCGACAGAGAGTCCGACTTTTCCCTCTTCAGGTATCTTGCATCCCCAGAGAGCTTCGATCTTTTCCGCAGCGGCGGGCAGACCCACCTTCAGGTAGCCCGGGAGCGTCGCGGGGAGGCATCCCATGTCGCATGCGCCCTGGACGTTGTTCTGTCCGCGGAGCGGGTTCACTCCTGTCCCGGGACGGCCCAGCATTCCGCAGAGAAGCGCCAGGTTACAGCAGCTGCGGACGTTGTTGGTGCCGGTCGTATGCTGTGTGATGCCCATAGTGTAGTAAAGCGCTGAGTTTGGTCCCGAAGCATAGAGGCGGGCGGCTTCACGGATCGTCCCTGCAGGGACGCCTGTAATGCCCTCTACATACTCAGGTGTATACTTCTGGACCATGGCCTTAAGTTCCTCAAATTTCTCCACTCTCTCTTCGATAAACTTGGGGTCATGGAGGTTTTCGGCAAGGATGACGTTCATCATGCCGTTGAGGAGCGCTACGTCAGAACCGCTTCTCTGCTGGATCTTGACTGCAGCGAGATCGTGAAGTTCGATCCTGCGCGGGTCACAGACGATGAGCTTTGCACCCTTACGGACCTGCTCTTTTATCATCATGCCAACGACAGGGTGCGCTTCAGTCGTGTTGGAACCGATCACCATTATGGTATCGGCATGTTTGATGGATTCAAAATCGTTTGTCATTGCTCCGCTTCCGAAGGTCTCACCGAGACCTGCAACTGTTGCGGAGTGTCAGAGATGGGCACAGTGGTCTACGTTATTTGTGCCCATCACCTCCCTTGCGAACCTCTGCATGAGATAGTTGTCTTCATTGGTGCAGCGGGCTGAGGAGAAGAATCCGGTCTTGCCCATGTTTGCCTTGAGACCTTCCGCTATCTTGTCGAGAGCCTCATCCCAGGTCGCCTTGCGGAATTCTCCGTTTTCCTTGATGAGAGGCGTTGTAAGCCTGTCGGGATGGTTTACGAACTCCCATGAGAAACGGCCCTTTACGCAGGTACGGCCCTTGTTGAGGGAATCCATATTCGTGTGGTCTGAAGTAACGTTTGCGATCTTGCCCGTCCTCTCGTTTACCTGGACGAGAAGTTCACAGCCCACTCCGCAGTATGTGCATACTGTCTTGGTGGTTTTGAGCTCCCACGGACGCCCCTTGCCTGCAGCCGGTTTCTCATAAAGTGCACCGACGGGGCATACTGCAACGCACTGGCCGCAGAATGTGCAGTCCGATTCTTCCAGTCCTCTTCCTACAGGGGGCTGGACTGCCGTCTTTATGCCGCGGTTCTGGAAGTCTATTGCATGATACTGGGAGTGCTTGTCGCATACCCTTATGCAGCGTCCGCAAAGGATGCACTTGTTAAGGTCGCGGATATAGAATGGGTTGCTGTCGTCGAGCTTATGATCCTTGCAGGTGTCGCCCTCTTCCCAGAAGGGTGACTTCTCTATGCCGAGATCATATGCTATCGCCTGGAGTTCACACTTTCCGTTGCTGCTGCAGCTGAAGCAGTCGAGGGGATGACGGATGAGCAGAAGCTCAATTACTGCCTTACGGGCAGCACGGACTTTTTCGGTATTGGAATCAATAACCATTCCATCCATTATTGGAGTCGAGCATGCCGTCTGAAGCTTCGGGTTGTTTTCGACCTCCACCAGACAGACTCTGCATGCACCCGCTATTTCAAGAGCGGGATGCTCGCAGAGGACCGGAATGTAAATATTCGCTGCCCTGGCAGCCTGAAGGATGGTCATGCCGGGCTGGAACTCTACTTTTTTCCCATTTATTATTGCGTTGGCCATATTATCTCACCTCATTCCTATTTCTTGTCTATAGCCTTGAAGGGGCAGACTTCGACGCATGCTCCGCACTTGATGCACTTGTCCTGGTCGATGACATGCGGCTGCTTCACGGTCCCTGCTATCGCGTTTACCGGGCAGGCCTTTGTGCACTTTGTGCAGCCGACGCACTTGGCAGGATCGATCTTAATGGTAATAAGCGCCTTGCATGCTCCTGCAGGGCATCTCTTCTCCCTTATGTGCGCCTCATATTCGTGCCTGAAGTAGCGCAGGGTCGTAAGCACCGGGTTGGGAGCTGTCTGGCCAAGGCCGCAGAGGGAAGCAGTCTTGATCTGCGTCCCAAGGTAAATGAGGTTTTCGATGTCTTCTTCGCGTCCCTTGCCTTCGGTGATTCGGATGAGGATGTCGAGCATCTTTTTGGTGCCTTCGCGGCAGGGGATGCATTTTCCGCAGGATTCGCGCTGTGTGAATTCAAGGAAGAACCTGGCCATGTCGACCATGCATGTATCTTCGTCGACAACGACCAGTCCGCCCGAACCCATGATCGCTCCCGCAGCTGTAAGTGATTCATAGCTGATCGGGAGGTCGAGGTGCTGTTCTGTGAGGCATCCGCCGGAAGGTCCGCCAATCTGTACCGCCTTAAACTTCTTGCCTCCGATTATGCCGCCGCCTATGTCGAAGACGACTTCACGGATCGTGGTTCCCATAGGGACTTCCACAAGTCCGGTGTTGTTGACCTTGCCTGTAAGGGCGAAGACCTTTGTGCCGCGGGATTTATCGTAACCGTAGTTTGCGTACCATTCCGGGCCGTGGAACATTATCTGTGCCACGTTTGCCCAGGTTTCAACGTTATTTATATTGGAGGGCTTTTCCCAGAGACCCTTTATTGCCGGGAATGGGGGGCGTGGACGCGGCATGCCGCGTTTGCCTTCGATGGAGTTCATCAGAGCGGTTTCTTCTCCGCATACGAATGCTCCCGCGCCTTCCTTTACGTGGAGGGTGAAGTTGAAGCCTGTGCCGAGGATGTTTTCACCAAGGAGTCCGGCCTCTTCGGCATCGGTTATCGACTTTAGGAGCCTCTTTATCGCGAGCGGGTACTCGGCGCGGCAGTAAATGTAGCCTTCGTCAGCGCCCATTGCGTAAGCTCCGATCGCCATACCCTCAAGGATCGCGTGGGGGTCGCCCTCAAGGAGGGAACGGTCCATGAATGCACCGGGGTCGCCTTCGTCGGCGTTGCATATTACATATTTTTTGGGTCCGGGTGATTTGGCGCAGAACATCCACTTCATCCCTGTGGAAAATCCGCCGCCGCCGCGCCCGCGAAGGCCGGAAGCCTTCATGTCTTCGACTACCTGTTCAGGCGTTTTTTCGGTAAGCACCTTCGCAAGGGCCTGGTATCCGTCGCGTGCCACATATTCTTCAAGTGAATCGGGATCGATGTATCCGCAGTTGCGCAGCGTCAGCCTTACCTGCTTGCTGTAGAACGGGAGTTCTTTGTAATGGGGGACTGCCTCTGAGTGCATAGCTTCCTTATAGAGCAGGCGTTCAACGACCCTTCCCTTGAGGAGGTGTTCAGCTACAATCTCTTTCGCATCCTGTGGCTTTATGTGGGTGTAGAAAGTTCCTTCCGGGTATACGATCACGATGGGGCCGGCCTCGCACATCCCATGACAGCCCGTCTGTACGACAGTGATCTCCTTGTCGAGTCCGTTGGCCTTGATCCCTTCGCGAAGGGTCTCAAGGACCTTGTCGGATCCTCCTGAGGTGCATCCTGTTCCTCCGCAGACGAGCACGTGGCTTCTGAAAGTTGCCATATCCTTACGCCTCCTATTCAGGTCTTCCGATGACTTTTTCCTCGACTACGTTTCCGTTTACGAGGTGGTCAGCGATTATGCGGGGAACATCTTCGGGTTTCAGGTTGCCGTACGTGACTCTCGGTTCGCCCGGACGGACTATATCCATAAGCGGCTCATTCTGGCACATGCCGATGCAGCCGGTCGTTTCAACAGAAACATCTTTGAGGCCGCGCTTTGCGATCTCTTCCATGGCGGCTTCCATTATCTTTCTTCCGCCTGCGGCGATCCCGCACGTCCCAAGCCCTATTATCACCCTGAATCTGCCTTCCTTTCGGGCGGCAGTTTCAGCGATAGATTTATCTCTAAGTTTTTTTAGTTCTTCCAGATTGCTGATCTTAGGCATATTCTGTCACCTCCCGCCCTATTCGTATTTTGAAAGCATGTCGGGTACCTTGTCCTTGGTAAGACGGCCGTGAGTTTCATCGTCCACCATTACGCAAGGCGCAAGTCCGCATGCTCCTATGCATGCAACAGGCTCTATCGTGAACCTGAGGTCGGGAGTCGTTACCTCGCCTTCGTGGAGCTTCAGCTCGGAAATTACCCTTTCGAGGATCCCGAGGCTTCCTCTTACATGGCATGCCGTTCCGCGGCAGACCCTGATGATGTGCCGTCCGCGCGGTTTAAGGTGGAACTGCGCGTAAAACGTTGCTACTCCGTACAGCTCTGCAAGAGCGACTTTGGTTTCCTCGGAAATGGTAACCATTGCTTCATCAGGCAGGTAGCCGAATTCATGCTGCACCTTCTGAAGGATAGGAATGATCCCGCCCCTCTTACCCTTCCATGGAGCGACGATATCTTTCGTCACCTGTGCAACATCTTTTGTTGCTGTGGACATCTCGTTTCCCCCTTTAAACGTATACTGTAAGCGCATAGATCATAAAAGTCTTTCCTGAAAGATAAGATACGATCCTATGCGCGCACAAACATCCCTGCGGACAAATCCACAGGGAGAAAAACCAAAAAATGAATTTAAGTTCCGGAATCAGCGAGCCTGCCCATGTTCCCCAAAAACAATTATCGGACAAGTTTGCGAAATGAAACACAATCTATGCGGAGAAGTTTATCAGTAATTAATGCAAATTACAAGCCGAACAGAAGAGCTATAAGATACGGAAAACCGGGAAACAGCCAAGAAAAGAGACTTGCTCTTAACAAACTAAAGCTTTCAAAAAAAATAATGATTAGAAATAGGCAAAAATGAGCATTTATACGTAAAATCAAGGATTTGTAAAGTGAACTATAATCAAGGATAAATATTAGAAAATATTTTCAGGAAGTTTATCGGATGGATATTGTTCAGTTTAGTTTTGTTTAGGCTGTGATTTAATGCAAGTAAAATTACTTAAATTAAACCAAAATATACTTTGCGTATCGATAGAACTTGCCATATTTTCCCGGCGGAGTATATAATTATTATGCTTTGTGTTTTTTTTCTCAAAGTGTTTCTCACAAGATATCCAAATGACAAAGCAGTTACAACGCTGCTGTGTGATTTGTCTTGCGCTCAGATCCCCGAAAGGTTTCGGGGGTAAATATAAAGGAGAAACAGACTTCCTGGGCTGGAGGGCCCAGAAAGATCATAAGGAGGGTGCGTTTATGGTAGAGAAAACGTCAGAGAAGTCCTGGGAGCAGCTGGACCAGCTTCTGAACAGGTACCGGGGCACTAAGGGCAGCGTTATACCAGTGCTGCAGCAGGCTCAGGAGATTTTCGGGTACCTCCCGAAAGATGTCCTGATCAAGATCAGCAAGGAGATCAACGTTCCCATCAGCCAGATATTTGGCGTAGTGACATTCTACGCCCAGTTCCACCTGGAGCCCCGAGGAAAGAACATAATCAGGTCCTGTCAGGGAACGGCATGCCACGTCCGAGGAGCAAAGGCAGTCCTCAATGCGATCAGGGAAAAGCTCGGCCTTAATGACGGCCAGGTAACTACCCCCGACCTTGAATTCACGCTTGAGACTGTCGCATGCATCGGGGCATGCGGGCTTGCGCCGTGCCTCATGATCAATGACGACACGCACGGACGGCTGACCGCCGAAGCGGTAGGGCCGATGATCGATAAGTACCACAATAAGTAAGGAAGGCAGGGAATATCGATGTCAATAAAAAGCCTTGAAGATCTCAGGAAAATAAAAGCGGAATCACAGCTTCAGACAAAAGCCCGCAAAAGCAACGACACCCAGGTCATCATAGGGATGGGGACCTGCGGCATTGCCGCGGGCGCGCGCGAAGTTATGACCGCGGTCCTTGAAGAACTTGCGAAGCGCAATCTTAACAATGTCTCTGTCCTTCAGACCGGATGCATCGGGATGTGCCAGAAGGAACCCCTGATGGATATAGTCCGGCCCGGTGAAGACAGAGTCACATACGGGCCCGTATATCCTACAGACGTTCCCCGCATCATCGCTGAGCACCTTGTAAACGGAAATATCGTTGAGGATCTTGTCGTGGCTAAGATCCCTAATAAAGAATAGGATCTGGGGGAGGAGTTTACGATGGCTCTTGTCAGAGCTCATATATTGATCTGTACCGGTACAGGCTGCACCGCATCCGGAGCTAAGGATGTGCTTGCCAAATTTGATGAAGAACTTAAGGCAAAAAAACTGCGCGAAGAAGTAAGTCTCGTTGAAACAGGGTGTCACGGATTCTGTGAGGGCGGTCCCCTTGTGATCATTTATCCGGAAGGCACCTTCTATACAAGAGTAAAGCCCGAAGATGTTGCCGAGATAGTTGAAGAACACATTCTCAAGGGAAGGATCGTCTCGCGTCTCCTCTTCAAGGAACCGCTCACGGCTGAGAAGGTCCCGAGCTACGACGAAATCGCATTCTACAAAAAACAGCACCGTCTCGTCCTCAGAAACTGCGGACACATCAACCCCGATTCGATCGAAGAATACATCGGAGCCGACGGATATGAAGGCCTTGCAAAAGCGATCCTCACCATGACACCGGAACAGGTCGTCGAAGAGATGAAAAAGACCGGCCTTCGCGGACGCGGCGGCGGCGGATTCCCCACAGGAATGAAGTGGATGTTCTGCTCAAAGTCTCCGGGTCCCAAAAAGTATGTCATATGCAACGCCGACGAAGGCGACCCCGGCGCATTCATGGACCGTTCCCTTCTGGAGGGCGACCCCCACGCGATCCTTGAGGGTATGGCGATCTGCGCCTATGCGATAGGGGCTGACGAGGGCTACATCTATTGCCGCGCGGAGTACCCGCTTGCGATCAAACGCCTGAAGAAGGCCATCGCACAGGCTGAAGAGGCGGGACTCCTCGGCGAAAAGATACTCGGCACCGATTTCAGCTTCACGCTGCATATCAAGGAAGGAGCAGGAGCATTTGTCTGCGGTGAAGAGACAGCTCTCATGGCTTCGATCGAGGGCAGACGCGGAATGCCGCGCCCCCGTCCTCCCTTCCCTGCTGTAAAGGGACTCTGGGAGAAGCCTTCAAACATCAACAACGTAGAGACCTTTGCAAATGTTCCCTACATCTTCAGGGTCGGAGCCGAGGAGTACGCGAAGCTTGGGACCGAGAAATCAAAGGGAACGAAGGTATTCGCCCTTACAGGAAAGATCAACAACACAGGACTTGCCGAAGTGCCGATGGGTATCACGATGCGCGAGATCATCTTTGAAATCGGCGGCGGCATCATGGGCGGCAAGAAATTCAAGGCCGTACAGATAGGCGGCCCCTCCGGCGGATGCATACCGGAGAAACTGCTTGACACGCCGATCGACTATGACTCACTGATCGCTGCAGGAGCGATGATGGGCTCCGGCGGACTCGTCGTTATGGACGAGGACACCTGCATGGTGGACGTCGCCAAGTTCTTCCTCAACTTCACACAGTCCGAATCCTGCGGCAAATGCACCCCCTGCCGCGAAGGCACCAAACGCATGCTCGAAATGCTTACCGCCATTACAGAAGGTAAGGGAAAAGACGGCGACATAGAGAAGCTGGAGAGACTTGCCAAATCTATCAAGGCAGGAGCCCTCTGCGCCCTCGGACAGACCGCGCCGAACCCGATCCTTTCGACGCTGCGCTACTTCAGGGACGAGTACGAGGCCCACATTTACGATAAGAAATGTCCGGCGGGAGTCTGCACAGCCCTTATCGGATACAAGATCACCGATAAGTGTGTCGGCTGCGGCCTTTGCAAAAAGGTATGCCCCGTAGACGCGATATCCGGAGAACCCAAAGGCAAGCACACGATCGATCCTGATAAGTGCATCAAGTGCGGAGCCTGTATGGAAAAATGCCCGTTCAAGGCGATCATCCGCGGTTGATTCTGGTTGAGAGGAGAGAGAACAGATGGAACTGGTAAAGGTAACTATAGATAATAAGACGGTATCCGTACCGAGCAGCTATACAGTGATCGAGGCTGCCCAGGTCGCCGGCATACACATCCCGCAGCTCTGCTACCATTCGGAACTGACTAAGGAAGGCGCATGCAGGGTCTGTATTGTAGAAATAGAAGGGGCCCGCGGTCTTGGAGCGGCATGCGTATACCCTGTCTCTGACGGCATGGTCGTGCATACGAACACGCCTTTGGTAAGAGAGACGAGGAAGACTGTTGTAGAACTGCTTCTGGCAAATCACCCCCAGGAATGCCTTATCTGCCAAAAGAACAACAACTGCGAGCTCCAGACGATAGCGGCAGACCTCGGCATCCGCGAAATACCCTATACAGGCGAAAAGCGCGATGCGGTGAAGGACGAGTCCAACCCCAGTATAGTACGCGAACCTAACAAGTGCATACTTTGCGGCAGATGCATCAGGGCATGCCATGAGCATCAGGGGCTGGATGTCTACGCATTTGTCAACCGCGGATTCAAGACTCTTGTCGAGCCCGCATTCAGCTACGGCCTTGACCAGGTCACATGCACATACTGCGGCCAGTGTGTCGCGGTGTGCCCGACAGCCGCGATCTGCGAAAAGGATGATACGGAGAAGGTCTTTGACGCCCTTGGGGATCCCGGCAAATATGTCATCGTACAGACTGCTCCCGCAACGCGCGTTGCCCTCGGAGAGGCGCTTGGCCTCCCTGCGGGGGAGATAGTCACCGGCAAGATGGTAGCCGCGCTCCGCAGGCTGGGCTTCAACAAAATATTCGACACGGACTTCAGTGCAGACCTCACGATAATGGAAGAAGGACATGAGTTCCTTGACAGAGTGGTCAACGGCGGTACGCTCCCGATGATCACGTCCTGCTCCCCGGGTTGGATCAACTTCATTGAGATGAAGTATCCCGATCTCCTTCCGCACCTTTCCTCAGCCAAATCGCCCCAGGGAATGTTCGGGGCACTTACAAAGACATACTGGCCGGAAACACAGGGCATCCCTGTCGAAAAGATATTCAGCGTATCGGTAATGCCCTGTACAGCTAAAAAGGCAGAGCGCGTCAGGCCGCAGCTACAGAGCAACCCCGGGATCCCGGATGTTGACGCGGTCCTCACGACCAGGGAACTTGCAAGGATGATCAAGAATGCGGGGATCGATTTCAAGAACCTTCCTGAAGAAGAGTATGACAGCCCTCTTGGCATGTCGACCGGAGCAGCTGTTATCTTCGGAGTCACGGGCGGCGTCATGGAAGCGGCTCTGCGCACGGTCTACGCTGTTCTGAACGATGGCAAGGACCTTCCGGGAGTCAGCTTTATGCCTGTGCGCGGGATGGAAGGCATCAAGGAAGCCACTGTCGATGTTCCCGTAAACGGCCAGAACGTAACAGTCAAGCTTGCGGTCGCTCACACCCTTAAAAATGCAAGGATCCTCATGGACAAGGTTCGTGCCGGAGAAGCCGACTACCACTTCATTGAAGTCATGGCGTGCCCAGGCGGCTGCATAGGCGGAGGCGGACAGCCCCAGCCTGTAAACGCCGATGTAAGGGCGGCGAGGACTGCGGCAGTCTACAAGGTCGACGAAGTGATGACCATCCGCCAGTCGCACAAAAACCCCGATATCGTCGCACTATACGAGAACTGGCTCGGCAAGCCCCTCGGAGAGAAGTCGCACCACCTTCTCCACACACACTACAAGGCACAGCCAAGAGAAGTATAGTTTTTCGGACAAGGACAAAAGCAGCAAAGGGGGAGCCTTCCGGCTCCCCCTTTTTTGGGGCGGCGTCAGGGAGAGACAGATCGATCAGATTTTGTGGAACGATATTGTTTTCGTGCAATAATATGATAAATTATATGTATTACTAAAGCGTTCCGGAACTACCGGCAAACAAATTACTACATACGGGAGGAATCTTTAATGGCTAGGAAAAACACTTTTTTTAAGAGTCTCGGCTTTATTGCAGCAGCTGCCGCCTTTTCCCTTATCGGTACGTTGTCGGCCGAAGCGGCCTACAGACCTGGTGAAAGGGCTATGAAAATATGGCATGATGATCTGAACCCTTCAAAGCATGCGATATTCCTTAAATTCAAAGCGTCAGTCGAGACCGGCGACGGGCGTGAGGAGAATACTACCACCATGGCTGTCAAAGGCCACTTTATGTACGTAGATGTATTGAGCGACATGAGTCACATGAGCACCATCACGGACAACGCGGCAAAGACCACCACGATCCTGATGCATGAAGAGAAGATGTACATGAAAATGCCTCATCAGTCATTTGATGGCCCTACGCTGAATGACGACAAGGACCTGTCTGAAGCTGAAAAAACCAAGCTGGTCGTATCCTCCGGAAAAGACAAGATCGCTGGCAGGACATACGATTATGACAAGATCAAAGTCAGCGAAGGAGAAGAGCAGATATACTATTTTGATGAGGGGACCAACAAGTGGAGATATTGGAAAACTTCAGAGGCGCTTATGGAGATAATCGAGTACGGAAGCAAGGTTGACGAGAATCTCTTCAAGATCCCCAAGGGATATACGAAAATGGAAATTTAACCGTCATGTACAGCAAGACACCTCAAAAGGCAGGGCCCGAGCGGCTCTGCCTTTTGATTTCCCGGGCTGTGCCAAGGTGCAGACCCAAAATTACGGCATAAAAATCCGAATTCTCTGTATAATGTAACATACAAAACTTTCTCCATGTTTTTATAAAGAAGGCCGCCATTCATCGCAAGAGGTACATAAGAAATCAACATAATGCCTGATACGAAAACGAGGAACTAAAAAGTTCACGGTGAAAATATAAACAGAATGTAAGTTCGGCGACATATATAAGGGGGGATACGAATGGATGGTACCTTCATTTCAAAAGACGCGGACACCGCAGAACACTTCACTGCCGGTGACCTATGTTCCCTTGCGGAGATATTCCATCCGGGAAATGAAAGGCTGCCATTCTGCGGTTTTTCCCTCTCCCATGCGGTGGTCCTTCCGAAGGGACGTACGGTTCCCCACCGTTTGGTCAAGTCTTCAGAAGTTTACTGGATAATAGCAGGGAGAGGGATTCTTTTTATTGACGAAAGACCGATAGAGCTGAAAAAGGGGAGAGCCGTCCTTGTTCCGCCCTCTGCAGTACAGTATGTGGTGAACGAATGTGATCACAAGCTGGAGTTCCTTTGCATCGTCTCTCCGCCATGGGAAAGTTCCGACGAAGAGACCATCTGAGCCTGGGTTTATGCCGAGGCAGGGTCAAGACTATGCGGATAAAATAAAAATATAATGTAAGTCTTTGACAGTTTCACCATTTTACCTTGATCATTTATGTCAGGAGCTGCAGCCATTTGAATAACGGAGAAAAGCAGAAAATATATCTGATCCGCCATGCCAAGCCTGATCTTCCCCACGGAGGGAAACTATATTACGGATCCACCGACTATCCTCTTTCCGAGGAGGGTGTAATGATGGCAAAGAGGCTGGCCGAAGTGCTGAGGGGCGTTGAGGCGAACATGGTCTTCTCAAGTGACCTAAGGAGAGCGAGGGAGACTGCGGAGATAGCCCTTGCCGGCCGGACATGCGAGATACGCCCCGTGAGAGGGCTCCGTGAGATACATCTGGGAGACTGGGAGGGCAGGAGTTTCGACGAGGTAAGATCGACCTGGAACGAGATATACGAAAAGAGGGGCGTCTCTTTTGATTCGGTGGGGCCTCCCGGAGGGGAGAGCTTTAAGGATCTTCAGAAACGTACCGTTCCTGTATTTGATGAAATACTCAGGGATAATCCGTGCGGGAACATAATGCTTTTTGCCCATGGAGGAGTCATATGGACGCTGATGTGTAATTATTTCGGATTTAAGCTGAACGACATTTTTTTCTATCCGATGGATTTTTGCGGCATACATCTGATCGAACGGTCCGACGGCCTGATGAAACTGATAAAATATAACTGGAGCAGGAATCTCTCCTGAGAACGTTCATGGCAGCGGCATGGTCCTGCTGCGAACCGGTGCGGAATATATCTGGATCGATTGGAGGAATATGATATGAGTAGACAAAGAGGAGGTTTATTTTCCGGTTTCGTTGTTATGCTGGTCATAATACTGCTTTTTGCCACGGCACTCCTTGCCGTTGCGGCAATGAGGGAGAGGAATATAACAAAGGCGGAGTCCCTTCTGCGTTCCGGTGATCACTACGGGGCTTCAGAGCTCTTCATGAAGGCCGAAAAATTCAGTCTCAGGCCTGAATCCAGGGTCGTAAAGGGCATTGCGGAAAGCAGCCTTGGGATGGAGGATTACGAGACGGCTGCACTCTATTATGAAAAGCTCGTCAAGCTGGAGCCGGACAATGTGGAGGCAAGATACAAGCTGGGTCTTCTCTACATCAGGGCAAAGGATTACGGGGCCGCTGAGAAAGAAGTCGAAGCATTGAGAGAGATAGGCAGCGAAAGCGCCATACAGGGAGCTGAAGCACTTGCCGAAAATCTCTCTTCAGGCAAGGTCAAGGGGTTTTTCAGGGATCTGCTGAAAAAGGTCGCCCCTGGTCTGCCGGAGATCCCGGGCATCACCGAGGACGGACCGATCATGCCCGATACCGGAGAGCAGGAGGGCGAGCCTCTTTCCGGGGATGAAGACGGATCAGCGGAGATCTTCCGTGGTCTGCCGGATTCGGGCGATGCTGTAACTGAGTGATGAAGCTTCTTCTAAAAAATGCGAAGCTCCTGCCCGTCCTTTTGCTTTTCTTCTTTATCGCGGGCAATGCCGCTGCCGACGGTCCCAAAGAAATCAATACGGAAAAGAGTCCCCTGCACAAATCTGTATTTGCCATGCCGGTCTATGTTATTTTGCCTGAAGGCTGCACTTTTGTAGAATCACAGGCAGGATGTGTGGACAAAACAAAAAAAGTTTCACTGGAGTCATCTGTCATACGCCTTCCATACGCTGCCCTTTTGGAAGAGTTCACCGAGGATAATCTGAAAAAGGCAAATATGGAACTTAAGATGAAAAATGAGTTTGTCTGGAATGGCTCATCTGCGATGCTGATGAAGATATTTCAGAAAAAAGGATCCGGCATGGTCGGCAAATGGACTCTGGTCGTCGACAGGGGCAAAGAGTGCTGGATGATAAACGGCCTTTACCCTGCAAAAGACCAGCTGCGTGGAGAGGCTGTACTTAAAACGATCAGGAGCGCATACTGGGAAAGTGTAAAAAGTTCTCCCCCTGCAGAGATCCCGCAGGGCAATATCGATGTGCACGGGACGCCCCTTAAACTTGCCGGCCTGCTTGACGGTGCGGTCGTATATACAAAGGATGGTTTCCTCCCCACAAAAAAAGAGGACGGTTCTTTATTTGTCGTATCACGCATCTCAAACACCTTTGTAACTCCGGATAAACAGCCGGGTTTTGCAAAGGAAAAACTGCAGATGATAGAAAAGGGAGAAAAGGTCGACATCATATCTGAAAAAGAGGTAATGATCGACGGACTGAACGGGATAGAGATAGTTGGATATACTTCAGGTGAAGAAAAGAAGCTTATATACCAGACGATGCTTTTTGACGGCAAAAACAGCCATGTTATGGTCGGCATAGCAAGATCCGCTATCCCCGAAAACCTCGATTTGTTCCATAATACAGCGGAAACGTTCAAAACAGCGAGATAAGACAAAAGAGATCGGGAGGAAAAGATGCAGATGAAAAAATACGTCAGGTCCACAGCTTTTTTTCTGATTTTATTGATCGCCCCTGTCCGAACTGCATTTGCCTATTCGGAACATCACAGTTACAGCTCGAGCCATACCGAGGTCTGGGTGGACGCGACTGGTCTGGCAGTCCTCCTGGGCACTCTCGCTGCGGGAAACACCAACAACCAGGCGGAGGCAGCCAAACAGCAGGCCGCATACGAGCAGAAGGTCAGGGAAATAAGGGAGCACGCGAAGGAAAGTTCGAGAAAAGAGATGGAACACGCGGCAGATCTTATTTTTGAAAGAGGGGTCCCCGGCACAGTTGAGCTGCTGGTAAAGTCATGGGAGGGAGAGGGCAAAAAGACGTTCCTCGATGACAGAAGCGGGGTCACCGTCCTTAAGGTCAGCGGTTTCGAAGAGAATATAAGGCTTGAATACACGATCCGGCAGGAGAGCAAAAAGATATCTGTAAGGGTGACCGCTCCCGACTATTCGGTCTCCGAGGAGTCAGGAGCATACTATAAGGAACCCCAGCCCCTCCCCCCTTCCAAAAGTTATCTCGGCCTTGAGCTTGAGGAGCTTTTCAGGGATCCAGGCGGCAGGCTTCTCATTAAAGATGTTGTAAAAGGTACCGCGGCATTCTATGCCGGGATCCTGCCGGGAGACTCTCTGGTCATGATCGATACATACGACACCAAAAATTTTGACATTGCCCGCGTTGATTCTTACCTTGAAAGCAGGGCTGCCGCAAAGGCGAAAGTAAGGGTGACGGTTTCCCAAAAAGGGGAGCAGAAAAGCATAGATATCCAGCTTTGAGAATAGAGTTCAAAGATGCCTTACTGCTTTGCATCGGAATGTCTCTTAAACGCAAAAGGAGGAAAGAGCTGTGCCTATCAAAGATTTTAAAGTTGAAAAATGGCTGAATCCCCGTGACGCTCAATGCAGGTACAACCTTGGGGCAAGCTGCGTAAAGGCTATCTCCCTAGATGAACTCGCGGAACTGAGCGGAGAGAACAAGGATGAACTTACAAAATTCTTCTTCGAGACCCACCTTCATTACGGAGCCTTCTTTGGCCTGCCCCGCTTTCTTGATGCGGCTGCTTCGACCTATAAAATGGCGGAGCCGGGTATGGTGCTTACCTTCCATGGAGGTACCGGGGCAAACTCGGCCGTGCTTACCGGGATGCTTGAAAAGGGAGATAATGTGGTAGCGGTGATGCCCAACTACCAGCAGCACTACTCCATCCCTGAAGCCCTAGGGATAGAAGTCCGTCCCCTTCGCCTGAAAAAGGAGGAGGGCTATAAGGTCGATCCAAAAAAACTGGACTCGCTTACAGACAGCAGAACGAAAATGATAACACTGACCAACCCCAATAACCCTACCGGTGCCTATATGGATGCTGATGAACTGGGAGAAATTATTACAGTTGCCGAAAAGAACGGATCATACATCCTCTGTGATGAAATATACAGAGGACTTGCGGACGCATACATGCCATCGATAGTTGATCTTTACGAGAAGGGGATCGCCACAAGCAGCATGTCCAAGATCTACTCGATGGCAGGGACAAGGGTCGGCTGGGCTGTCACACGCGACAAAAAGGCCTATGACATCCTTGAGAACAGACGGTCATACGATTCGATCTGCAACGGGGTCTTCGATGAGCTGATATCCGCCATAGCCCTTGAGAACAGCGATAAAATGCTTGAAAGGGCCCGTGCCATAGTCAGGCCCAACAAAAAGATCGCGGAGGACTGGATCATGAACCAGCCCCGCCTCTCAGTTTATGGTGAGAGTTTCACTACGACTATGCTTGTCCACTACGACTATGATATCGATGAAGTGGAGCTTTGTACGGACATATACGAAAAGACCGGGGTCCTTCTCTGCCACGGAGACTGTTTCGAAGAGAAAAAGTGCTTCAGGCTTGGTTATGGATTCGGTGACACGAAGCTTTTGCAGGACGGGCTCCACGAGCTAGGCGGATATCTCAGCTCCCTGAGTTTGTAGATCAGGGACCAATTTTTCATTGATCCCGGGATCATTTTAGGATCATTTGAGCGAAAAAGCTGAATTCGCTCTGTTTTTGTCTCTGAGATAGTTGCATTAACCTGATGTTCCATGATAGACTACCTTTTGCGGTGCGGACTCGTAGCTCAGTAGGATAGAGCGACGGCCTCCTAAGCCGTAGGTCGCCGGTTCGACTCCGGCCGAGCCCGCCATTAATTTGGTCATCCCAACGGATCACAGGCCCCTGAGGTTGCTCAGGGGTCTGTCTCGTTGTTCGGACCTCTCACTAACGCAGGATCATTGAAGCCTGCAAGCGGACCGTGATTTGTCGGACCTGTCAAAATAATTCATCAGATAAGAAAGAATTAATATTATTGATTTATACATATGACTATGTGATATTATTGTTTGGTATCTAGTAAGTATAAATAATTAAGGTATTTAAAACTCCTTAATTATTGCAGATAATGTTTTCTCCCTCCTTTTTTAAGCCATGTTGCAAGCAGGAGAATGAAGAACGGCAAAGCGGACAGATATGGTCTTTTGTTCACCGGATCAAAATATCAGAAAAAAAGAAAGCGACTTAAACAAAAACATATCCATATGTGTTTTGTACTGATGCAAAGAATTTGATGATTTGTTAATTTTAGTTGGTATGGCAGTTATATGATGGTACGTTATTCCTTTTCCATAATGACAGAAAGGTGTGATG
>DCEE01000054.1:23401-36261 GCA_002316795.1 Synergistaceae bacterium UBA1037 | reverse complement strand
CTTATTGATACCGTCTGGATGCCCTTCGCGGATGAATTTGTCGCGAACCTGCAGAAGGAGATCGACCTCAATAAGATCGACTATATCATTGTCAACCACGGTGAGGTCGACCACAGCGGATCCCTTCCCGCCATTATGAAGCTGATCCCGGACAAGCCGATCTACTGCACCGCAAATGCCGTCAAATCGCTGAAGGGACAGTATCATCAGGAGTGGGACTTCCATGTGGTCAAAACCGGAGACAAGTTGGACATCGGAAACGGCAAGGAGCTCATCTTTGTCGAAATGTCGATGCTGCACTGGCCCGACAGCATGGCGACATACCTTACTCAGGACAATATACTTTTCAGCAACGACGCATTTGGCCAGCACTATGCCACAGAGAAGCTTTTCAACGATCTGGTGGACCAGTGCGAACTTTACAATGAATGCATAAAATATTATGCGAATATTCTTACTCCGTTCAGCTCCATACTAAAAAAGAAACTTGCTGAGGTCCTTTCTTTCGGCCTCCAGATCGATGTGATCGCGACAAGCCACGGAGTCATATGGAGGGATAACCCCGTACAGATAGTCGAGAAATATGCCAAATGGGCTGACGACTATCAGGAGAACCAGATATCGGTCATCTACGACACTATGTGGAACGGGACAAAAGAGCTCGCCGAGAGGATCGCAGAGGGGATCGGACTGGCAGACAAGGATGTCACCGTCAAACTGTTTAACCTTGCTAAGAACGACGACAACGATGTGATCACGGAAGTCTTCAAGTCAAAAACAGTAGTTGTCGGGTCACCCACAGTAGGAAACAGCGTCCTTCATTCAGTTGCCGGCTTCATGCACCTGATGAAGGGGCTTAAGTTCAAAAACAAAAAGGCTGCAGCATTCGGATGTTACGGATGGAGCGGCGAGGGCACCAAAGTTATCACGGAATCGATGAAGAACGCAGGTTTCGAGCTTATCGATGAAGAAGGACTACGCAATCAGTGGAACCCTTCGGAAAGCGTCAAAGAAGAAGCCGTAAGATTCGGGATGAAGGTGGCAAAGGCATAAGGCCGAATATAAGTCAAGAACAAAAGGGGGAAGGATATATGAGCATGTTCTGTTTTCAGTGTCAGGAAACCGCGATGAACAAGGGATGTACCGTAAAGGGCGTATGCGGCAAGGAAGAGCACGTCGCAAAACTCCAGGATCTTCTTATTTACACAGTTAAAGGCATCTCCGATGTTGTCGTAAAGGGCAAAATTGACGCAGCAGGCATTCCCGAAGTGAACCACGAAGTGCTGAGAAGCCTCTTCATGACGATCACGAACGCAAATTTCGATGCCGATGCCATCCAGAAGCAGATCACGAAGATGATCTCCGTCAGGGAGGGCCTCAAAGCCAAAATCCAGGCAGCCGGACTCCATGATGCGGCCCTCTTTAAGGCAGATGACAGGGATGCGATGCTTGAAAAAGCGACTTTGGTCGGAGTCCTTGCGACAGAGAATGAAGATGTCCGCTCCCTTAGGGAAATGATAACTTACGGTCTCAAGGGCATGGCGGCATATGCCGAACATGCACTCAACCTGGGCAAGGAAGATGCCGGCCTTTACAAGTTCATCTATGAGGCAATGGCCGCACTGCTGGACGACAGCCTTGGAGCGGACGAACTCGTTGCCCTCACTCTCAAAACGGGTGAGTATGGAGTGAAGGCGATGGCGCTCCTTGACGCAGGCAATACATCCAAGTATGGTAACCCGGAGATAACAAAGGTCAATATTGGCGTAAGGAAAAATCCGGCTATCCTCATTTCAGGACATGACCTTACCGATCTTGAGCAGTTGCTTGAACAGACTAAGGGAACGGGAGTCGATGTCTATACTCACGGTGAAATGCTCCCTGCCCATTATTACCCCGCATTCAAGAAGTATGACAACTTTGCAGGCAACTATGGCGGTTCGTGGTGGAAACAGGCCGGCGAGTTCGAGACCTTCAAAGGCCCCATTCTCTTTACTACAAACTGCATTGTCCCGCCGAAGAGCGAAGAAGTCAGACAGCGCATATTCACTACCGGTTCAGCCGGATTCCCGGGGTGTGCCCACATTGTGCCTGACACAGCAGGTAAGAAGGATTTCTCCGCAGTCATCGAAATGGCGAAGAAACTTCCGGCGCCGGAAGAGATAGAAACGGGATCGATAGTGGGAGGTTTTGCCCATAACCAGGTCCTTGCCCTTGCCGACAAGGTTGTCGATGCAGTCAAATCCGGAGCAGTCAGAAAATTCTTTGTAATGGCCGGCTGTGACGGACGCATGAAGTCAAGAGAATACTACACCGAGTTTGCCAATAAACTTCCTAAGGACACGATCATCCTTACAGCGGGATGCGCTAAGTACCGCTACAATAAACTCGATCTGGGAGACATCGGAGGAATACCAAGAGTCCTTGACGCAGGCCAGTGCAACGATTCTTATTCGCTTGCGGTCATAGCCCTCAAGCTCAAGGAAGTTTTTGGTCTTGACGATGTCAACAAGCTCCCTATCGCCTACAATATCGCATGGTATGAGCAAAAAGCAGTCATCGTTCTCCTTGCCTTGCTCTATCTTGGAGTCAAGAACATCCACCTTGGCCCGACACTGCCAGGTTTCCTTTCACCAAACGTGGCCAAGGTCCTTGTGGAGAAGTTCGGTATCGCAGGAGTAGGCAATGTCGATGATGACATAGCCATGTTTATGGCATAAGCAAAAGAAAATATTTATATAAAAAACGTGTGGTACGTCGTTCGTACCACACGTTTTTTATATGCGCCATTGTTCAGATATCAGGAATTATCAGAAAAACCTTATATATTCGCAAAATTCTGCAATTTGGCTGCAGTTGTACGCTGCTTGAATAAACATGTATAATAATTCACGAGTTTATGTAAAATGCAGGCGACAAGCCTGTGACAATACATCCCAGGGAGGTCATTTCTCAAATGGAACAGATCCGTACACTAGGTGCGCTGCTTGAGTATGCAAAGGAAGTAGGCCCCAAGAAGATAAGCGTTGCATGTGCAGAAGACGAAGAGGTAATGGAAGCGGTAGAGAACGCGCGCAAAGCCGGCGTTGCTGAAGCATTCCTGGTAGGCAACGCGGACAAGATCAAAGAAGTTGCAGATAAGCTCGGCATTGACCTTGCCAACTACGAAGTAATCGACGAAAAGGGCGGCGAAGCTGCCGCGGCACTCAAAGCCGTTGAACTTGTATCGGGCGGACAAGCCCAGATAGTCATGAAGGGGATGGTGGCGACAGCCAACTTCCTTAGAGGCATACTAAACAAGGAAAAGGGCCTCCGTACAGGCAAGACTCTCTCTCACGTATACATCCACGAAATAATGGGATATGACAGGATCTTCTTTATCTCAGACCCCGCATTCAACATGTATCCGGATCTCAAGATCAAGATCGATATAATTAAGAACGTCGTAGAACTTGCACATGCGTTCGGTGTAAGCTGCCCCAAGGTAGCCGCCCTCGCAGCCGTTGAAGTGGTGAATCCCGATATGCCTCCTACGATGGATGCGGCCCTTCTTACGCAGATGAGCCGCCGCGGCCAGATCAAGGGATGCATCATTGACGGGCCCCTCGCCCTCGACAATGCAGTATCCCCGGAATCTGCACATCACAAGGGCATCAAGAGCGACGTTGCCGGATATGCAGATATCCTTCACGTTCCCAACATTGAGTCGGGAAATATGCTTGCAAAGGCGATAGTCTACTTCTCAGAGAACAAGACGGCAGGTATAGTGCTGGGAGCGGCCGCACCGGTAGTTTTGACAAGCCGCGCGGACTCAGCTGAAACAAAGCTCCTCTCCATAGCTTCAGCTGTTGCCCTTGCAGCTCATCAGGGAAAGTAAGGCTCTGTACCGGAAAACAAACATAACAGAGAGGGCGGGATCCCGCCCTCTTTTTAGTTTATGCCGGGTATGAAAAAAATGAAAATGATCCGCGAGCATTCAAATATCCGTGAGTACGTGGTCCCGGGGACCTTTGGGGATAATGAGGTAAGGGTGACATCGTTCCCCCCCAAAGAACCGAACGGGGTCCAGGTGGTCCTGCTCCACGGAGTCCACAGCAGCGCCAACATGGGCGAAAACAACAAGTTTCGTTTTCTTTCAGAGCTTCTCTCCGGACGGGGGTATGCTCCATGGCTGGTGGAGACGAGCAGAAAAGTCAGGAACCGGAATGATTTCTCAAATGATGTGCCTTTGTGGATAAGGGAAGCCTTTTCCGGAAAAACCTTCGTACAGGAGCAGCAGGACGTCTTTAACGCAATATCCGAAATCAGCGGGGAGATGCCTGACAGACCCATCTGGATATGGGGCTTTTCACTTGGAGGGATCATTGCCCTTTCAGCGGCAGCTGACAATATAAAACGTAATGCAGGCGAAGGATCTCCGCTCCCCGAAAGGATCATCCTTAGCGGGACCGGACTTGTGGCCTACAAGGAAGTGGAGGAACGGATGATGTCTCTTCCGGTCCTTTCCACCCTTCGTTCAGAAATAGACACCGACATGCTCGCACATGTAAAAGCCAAAGGGCTGATATCCTTCAGAGGGAGCTGCGATGAGATCTTTTCTGAAGAGAGCTGCCTTGGAGTACTGCGAGAAGCAAGCATTCCGGAGAGCGAAAAACACTATTTCGTGATCGAGGGTGCGGACCACTCTTTCCGCAGCAGATACGGGAAAGCTGATCCAGGGGTAATGGAGGAGATGGTCGGACTTTTGGCAAGGACCTGGTCATAGCTCTGTGGTAAAATTATCTGACCGTTCCTCCAACAACGGGGAGGTCTCTGATGGGTCGCATCACCAAGGTGAATGAGAGCTGTTCAGGTAACAGTTTGATTATATACAGCCCCATAAAAAACTTTTTTGGTCTTTGGGCCGGGAGAGTTTATCTTTTTTGTCTGATGCTTCTTTTGACCCTTTTTACTCCTGATCACCTTCACGCAAAGGAAATAGATTATCAGTCCCTTCAGGAAGATCCGCTCGAAACGGCGTACAGAAAACTGGCCTCTCCCGGTGACATCGAATGGGACGAGGAAGAGATGGTCAGCGGAGGCGCTCCCCTTATCATCAGCGACATGAAGTGGCCCCTAAACTCCGGGGAGCTCTCAAGCCTATTCAGCAGAACGGCTTCAAAGGGGAGGAGGAAACACTTCGGTATAGATATCGTAGCTCCTAAGGGGACCCCAATATATGCTGCACTTGACGGTATAGTCGAGGTGGCCTCGAACGGAGGAAAAGGTTTCAGAGGCTACGGCAGGGTCATCATAATCAACCACTCCGATCAGTTGTGGACACTCTATTCCCACTGCGCGACGATGAACGTAAGGGTCGGCCAGAAGGTGAGACGGGGAGATCTGATCGCAACGGTAGGCAGGACAGGAAGGGCGACTACTAACCACCTCCACTTTGAGGTCCGAAACGCCAAAGGAACAGCCCTTGATCCAATGAAATACCTTCCCGAGAACGGCGCTCTGCCGATGAATCTTTTCAGAAGATAGGTGTATCATCTCTTCCCCGGGGTAATTTAGTCATAAGGTTCGCAATAAGTGATCAATTATATCGTGCAGGCACGATATTGATATGAAATACCGGCATATATACACATAATAAAAATTTTTGTTATCCGGAGGCTGCAGGCAGAAAGATATGAGCATCAAAGCAGGCGCGTCAAGGCCAATATTATATCTAGCCGCTGCTGCTGTGACAGTTTTGCTGATGATAATGCTGTACGCAGCAATGGGAGGCCTCGGATGGGGGGCTCCGAAAAAAGTCTCCGGCGAATCATACCGACTTGGCACGATAGTCAGGATCACCGTCTACGGGGATGACACCGAAAAACTCAACAATGCCCTTGATCTGTCGATGAAAGAGATAGAAAGGCTGGAAAATCTTCTTTCAGTAAATATCCCCTCTTCAGACATCTCGCTCGTCAACAGAGCATCGGGAGAATACCCTGTAAAAGTTTCGGAAGAGACTGCCGTCCTTTTGGAAAGGGCGCTTGAATGGTCAGAACGGACAGGAGGGGCATTTGACCCTACTGTAGGAAAAGTCGTCAAACTCTGGGGGATAGGAACTGAGGGTGCAGCCATCCCTGACCCTGAGCGGCTTAAAGAGGCCGTTAAGTTGACAGATTTCAAAAAGACCTCTGTCGCGCATGAAGGGAACGGGACCTTCGTTCGGACAGCCAAAGGACAGAGGATAGATCTTGGGGGAATAGCAAAGGGATATGTCACAGATAAAGTAAGGGCCCTGCTTATACAAGAGGGCATCCGATCAGGCCTTATCGATCTCGGAGGGAACATCGCGGTCTTTGGGAACTCTCCCAGGCCCGGAAAGTGGAAGATAGGGCTTCAGCATCCGTTCATGCGTAGAGGAGAATATTTCGGCATAGTTGAAGTATCTGATGTTTCTGTCGTTACATCAGGACCTTATGAGAGATATTTTGAATCAGGGGGGGCGAAATATCATCACATTTTTGACACCTTGACCGGATACCCTGCCCAGTCAGACCTGGCCTCAGTTACAATAATAAGTGAAGATTCTACGGATGCGGATGCGCTCAGTACAGCGATTTTTGTAATGGGTTTTGAAAAAGGCATTTCCCTGTTGCATGAATTGAAAAACATTGAGGCTGTCCTCGTGGCAAAAAAAACTGGGGGTACCATTGTATATGTGACGAAGGGACTTAGTGAAAAATTTATATTGAAAGCGCCAGATATGAAAAAAGAGCCGGCGGTCCAGTGATGGGAATGAAGCGAGGAGACAGGGCAATGCTGAAGATCCTCATAGTGATACTCATGGCTTCATGTGTTGTCTGGGGCATCAGGTTTCTGACAAAAGCCCCTGATGTGTTAAATGCAGAAATAATACAGGACGGTAAGCTTTTGCGGAGGGTATTGCTGAAAAAGGGAGACCCCGCCGGGGAATTTGCAGTCGAATACAAAGGCGGCCGAAACGTACTGAAAACAGAGGACGGCAAAATCGCGGTCATTGCATCGGATTGTCCGGACAAGGACTGTGTGAAGCGCGGGTGGCTCCAGAGGCCGGGAGATTCTGCCGTATGCCTGCCTAACAGGCTTGTTATCAGGATCTCAGGCAAAACAGAAGTAGACGGGGTGACCTGGTGATGAAGCTCAAAAATTTGATCATTACCGGTTCACTTGCTGCCTTTGCACTGGTTTTCAACATCTTCGAAGGAAACCTCCCTATGCCTCTCCCTGGAATAAAGCTTGGCGCTGCAAACGTATTCTCCCTTGTCGCACTCGTTCTTCTCGGCGTGAAGGAGGCTTTTGCGGTAACGCTGATCAGGGTCTTCCTGGCCTGGGTAATGACAGGAAACTGGTTTGCGCTTCTTTGCAGCCTGGCCGGAGGGCTCATGTCGGCATCTGTAATGTCCTTTATATATATTAAATACAGGGATGACTTCAGCCTGCCGTGGATAAGCGTCGCGGGGGCATGGGCCTTCAACGCGGCACAAGTATCGGTAGCAGCTGCAATGGTGAATGACATCAGGGTACTCCTATACATAGTGCCGCTTTTGGCTGCAGGAACAGCGGCAGGGTGGGCGGTCGGATGGCTAGCCCTGGTCCTTTGCAGGAGAGTAGGATCACTAAATGATGCAGATCACAGATAACCAAAGGAGGAAGATTCCTTATGAAACTGATGATAGAAAGAGAAATTTTCGAGCTTTTCCCGGGTGCAAAGATCGGTTGGCTCCTTGCCCAGGTCCGTGTGGCCCCGTCTGATGAATATGTCGAAAAGATGAAGAGGGGGCTTGTCGGAAGGCTGAATGATATAGGGATATCCCAGGATACGATGATGCTGCACCCTGATGTGGCACGATGGCGTGATGTCTATTCGAAGATGGGGGTAAAGCCCAGTAAGTACAGATCTTCGCTGGAAGCGCTTCTCAGGAGGACTTTCAAGGGAGACATATGGAGCGTATCAAACGTTGTAGACTGCTACGACTGCGTATCGGCGCTAAGCCTCCTTCCCATGGGAGCTCATGATACCGCAAAGCTCAGAGGCGACCTGGTGCTTCGTTATGGCCTCGAGGGCGAAAAATTCTACCCGCTTGGTGCGGGCGACAGCGTTATCGATGTATCTCCGAAAAACATTCTTTATGCGGACCAAGAAAAGGTCTGCTGCTGGCTCTGGAACCACCGTGACACAAGAGATGCTTCCCTCTCCGAAAGCACGGAAAGCGCCCTCTTCCTTGTTGACCAGGCCTTCGATACGGAGTGGAAAAGCGTAGCCGAAGGCCTTGATGCTCTTTCGTACGAGCTTGAAAAGATCGGGTGCAGAGTGCTTAAAAGCGGAGTGGTCAATTCAGCTTATCCGTCTTCAGAGATATCTTGATGGAGATATTAGGCTGCTGCGGCATGGACTGCGGCTCATGCGAGGCGCGCGGGGCAACCGAGAGGAACGATATGGTAACACTCTCAAAAATAGCTGCCGCCGAGGAGATCCGCGGAGGCAGATCTTTCATCCTGCCGTCAAGGATGAGGTGTACGGGATGTACCGAACCGGGGGCCAAGAGCGTGGCATGCACCGGATGCAGGGTCAGGATTTGCGCGCTTCAGAACGGCATACCCCACTGCGGCTTCTGTGAAGAGTTTCCATGTGACCTGGGCGATACGATATGGGAGGCCCTCCCGGAATACAAGAAGAACCTGGAAAGGATAAGGAGCAGATAAGGGAACTATTGAGGCCGCCTTCCGTTTCCGGTGCAGATCATACAAAGAGAGGGCCCCTTTGCGGAAAGGGAGCCCTCTTACTTAATCATTCTCTTCTTATTGGGAGATCCGGGGTTTTAGGGCGAGGAAGCGCAGTCTCACGTAGTCAGCGACCCAGCCGTTCTCTTCGGTGTAGAGCATCGGCCTGCAGTAATCCTCGACCTCTTTGTAGAAAAGTTCCTTTTCTTCATTTGAGAATCCCTCGGTGTGACGGTTCGCAAATACCTCAAGCCAGCACCTCAGTCCGTTTTTAAGCGGGGTTGGCCTGTCTACCCTTGCAATGTAGGAGACTTTGAAGCCCTGGTTGTCCAGTATTTTCGAGAACTCCCCCAGTTCGGGGAATTTCCACGGATTTCTGGCCTTGTAGTCGATGCCCCGTTTGATCAGTGCGATCTTCATGCCCTCGCGGATAACCCTTATGCAGCCTTCTCCCCCGCATTCCGCAGCGAAGCGTCCGCCGGGTTTCAGAGATTTCCATACGCCTCGCACCACTGCGTATTGGTCGTTCATCCAGTGGATCGCCGCATTGCTCATCACGGCGTCAAACTCCTCTCTGAAATGCAGGTGCTCTCCGTCCATAACTTCGGCTTTCAGGCCGAGGGACCTTGCTGCCTCGACCATCTCCGGGCTTGTATCAATGCCCGTCACCGCACATCCCATGTCAGCAAGCTCTTTGGTCAGGGTGCCGTTTCCGCATCCGAGGTCAAGGATCTTTTCTTCTTTTTTTGGATCAAGCAGTTCGATGACCGGCCTGCCAAACAGAGGGACAAAATCTGCCCCTTTTTTGTAAATCTCCGGACCCCAGCATTGATTTGACATCGGAAAGCCTCCTTATATTCTTGTTTCCCTATTATATTTGAGAGAGTCAGAAAATGCACTCCCGAGCAACTTAAACGATAGGATTTTAATAAACCTTTTAAATTTTCTCCCTTTCTTGACGGAATCGCTCTTCTTGATGTAGTCTAGTACCGTTGATGTTTTGTACGTCCCCGAGTCGGATTGCCTAAAGGAACTTTTCCAACGGCATAAGACCAATGGGTGTTTTCGGAAACGAAGGCGCCTCCCGCACTTGGAAAGGGGGAACAGCAAACTTTGGGGTATCTGTACCAAGGTACCCTCCTGTTCTGTCCTCTCCCAGGTGCCTGACAAGCGGATAATAAACAGCTTAATGTGCTGCCCGTGAATTCCTTAATAAGAGGAGGAACATGATTTGCGAATTTTAAGAGTCCTGATAGCTGAAGCAGATCCGCTGCTGCAGAAGTTGTATTCAGATCTTATCGCTACCGAATCTGCTTTTACCGTACTAAAATGTGTTTCAAGCGGTACGCAGATGTTCGAGTCTTTGAGATGTGTCGAGGCAGATCTGGTCCTTTTGGATCTTTACCTGAAAGATTTTAACGCACTGGAGGGACTTGACGAACTTCGCAAGGAATTTCCGAGGACTGACTTTATAGTCGCATCGTCGGGAGAGGATCCCAACCTTGTAAGGAAGGCTCTTTGCCAGGGAGTATTTGAGTATCTCATCAAACCCTTCTCCTTTGAAAGGCTCAGGCTTGCACTGCGCAACTATCACATTTACCACCAGAGCCTGACGGGAAGGACGAGGCCGTGGCAGCAGGAAGACCTCGATACCCTTGTCTCCCTGAGGGCGAGAGACCCTTCCTGGGCAAACAACAGAGCCATACCAAAGGGGCTTCAGCTCAAATGTTTGAATGAAGTGGAGAATTTATTGAGGGACAACAACGACACATTCTCTGCACAGGAAGTAGGGGACGCGCTTGGAATATCAAGGTCGACAGCGAGAAGATACCTCGAGTTCCTGACAATGAATGAGAGGGTAATTGTTGAGTATGCCTACCGTAAGGTCGGAAGACCGGAAAAGAGATACAGGATGGCTTTGATATAGGATCAAAGAGTTCAGATACAAAAAAGGGGCTGTGTGGGATCTTGGGATTTCACGCAGCCCCTTTTGTTTTTTGATCCTGTCCTTAAATCCCAATAAAATGTCCGGTGATGTAAGTTGCAAGTATCCCTCCGACCAGTACGACCAGGATCCCCCTGCCGAACCAGCCGAGTATTATTGCAACAATGGCTCCGGCCGCAGAGCTGTATATGCTGTCTGTCGCGGTAAGTACGTCAGGGAATATCAGCGCCCCGAGGACAGCATAGGGGATGTAGTGGAGCAGCGACTCTGCAAAGGGCGGAAGTTTCCTTTCCCCGAGGAAGAAGACGGGAAGGATCCTTGAGGGGGCTGTAACGCACATCATCAGGACAGACAGGATCATTATCCTTGTCATCGGGCTGACCTTCTTTTATCCAGGGGGAAGAGCAGCGCTCCGATAAGGGCGGCAATTCCTGTAGCGGTCATAATGGCGATCCCCCGGTTCAGGCCGGCAAAATATGGAGTCCACTTTATCAGTGCGCTGAGAGCCATGCCTGCCGCCGCAACGACAAATGCCGGCCTGCTTTTCCTTACCGAGGGCAGGAGCAGGCCCAAGAATAAGGCGTAAAGGGCGATCCCCATACTGTCCTGGACGTTCTGCGGCATAACAGAAGTGCCGTAGAAACCAAGGAGCGTCCCCGAGACCCAGCTTATGTGCCCCACTATGTTGAGGCCGAACATGAACTCAGGTGCTAAACGAGGTTCCTTCTGCATCGAGGCGATGCTGAAGCTTTCGTCTGTCAACTCAAAGCATATCCATGATTTCTTGAGCGCTCCTATCCCAGGAACAAGCCTTCTGGCAAGAGAGGAAGACATCATGATATGTCTCATATTAAGGACTGCCGTTGCAAGAACTATTTCAGGAAAGGATGAACCGATCATAATGAGATTTAGCGCGACGAACTGGCTTGCCCCTGCGAATACGACGAGCGACATGAAAAGGCTTTCGAATGCGGTAAGCCCGGCAGTCTTGCACAGAATGCCGCATGCGACGGCACTTGGAATATAACCGACCGCAATCGGAGTGCCTGTCCTGAGTCCGTATCCGAAACCCATGGCGACCTGAACATTGTTGCTGTCTGCCGTTTCCTTCACTGCGTCCATTAAACTGTCCCCATTCCATAAATAACAAAGCCAGATTCTATTATAAAAAATAAGCCGATGTCAAATCTGAAAAACGTTAAGAACTTTATTGACAAAATATAAACCAAAATAAACCAAAAGGTTCCTTATCCGCACTTAAAGTTGTCGCGCAATTCAGATGAATGTATCCTGACGTCATAACAATATATACCATATGTATGCAACTTAGTTGCATTTATTCCCCGAGTCTGTGCTCCTAAAGATATCCTCCATGGACGCAGACCAGCGGATTTGCTGTACAGAACAGCGATCCCGAGGGCCGCATGGGAAACCGGGCGGCCTCCCACGGACGACAGTCCTTTTTGGAAAGGGGTGCATCAAAACGGATAGAAGCCTGCCTGTCGGTCTTTTCTTGACTATCCTTTCTCCCCCTTTTCAAAAAATCGTCTCTTGTTTTCATGCGGCGTCATGAAAAGATACCGCTTTTGGTGTTTATGCCTGTTTTAAATAAGTTCCGGCAACGGAGAGAGGAGATGTAACAAGTGACAGAAGCAAACTACCACGTAAAGAACATAACCATCAACGGTGTGCCGAGGAGGATCATCGGTAAACCGGAGGTCTCCCTGCTGACAGTCATCCGGGACCAGCTCAAGATGACCGGCACCAAGAGGGGCTGCGACCACGGACAGTGCGGGGTCTGCAACGTAATAATGGACGGCAAGGTCGTTCGTTCCTGCATCACGAAGTGGAAGAACGTTCCCGAGTACGCGCAGATAACGACCATCGAGGGCATCGGAACTCCTGAAAACCTCCACGCCCTCCAGTGGGCATTCATAGTCTGCGGAGCCATACAGTGCGGATTCTGCACCCCCGGATTCATTACAGCCGGCAAAGCCCTTCTTGACAGCAACCCCGCCCCGACAAGGGAAGAGGTCCGCGATTGGTACAGCAAAAACTGGATGGCCTGCCGCTGCACAGGTTACGTTCAGGTCGTCGACGCCGTCATGAAGGCGGCCGCGATACTCAGGGGAGAAGAGAAGATAGAGGACCTGGCGAAGATGTACAAACCCGG
>DCEE01000054.1:3344-23191 GCA_002316795.1 Synergistaceae bacterium UBA1037 | reverse complement strand
GGCGACGATGACAGGCTCAAGCTTCCGGAAGAGTTCCTCTTTGCATATCCCTTTGCGCTTGAAGGAGTCCGCCACGCCAAGGTCAACAAGATCGATATATCCGAAGCGGAAAAGATGCCAGGAGTATACAAGGTCGTCACCTACAAGGATGTCAGGGCGAACAAGGGCACCAACAGGATCAGGGGCCAGGTCGGATGTCCCTCTGTGACGACAGACGGATGGGAACGCCGCATAATGGTCGAAGAGGGCGACAAGATCCGCCAGTGGGGCGAGTGCGTCGCCATAGTCTGCGCAGACACCGAGACAAATGCCCGCGCTGCGGCCGACAAGATCAAAGTAGACTATGAGCCTCTTCCTGAACTCATCGACATATACCAGGCGAAAGCAGCGGACGCAGTAAAGGTCTACGATGAGATCGACGGCATAGACGGCATGCCCAACGCCTTCAACAAGCGCATGTTCACGAAGGGCGCGGATCCCAAAGAAGACCTCGACAATGCTCCTTACGTCGTTGAGGACGAATTCTACAGCTCACGCCAGCCCCACATGGTCCTTGAGACCGACTGCGGCTACGCCTACTATGACGAGGAAGGGCGCGTCACCCTCGCCACCAAATCAATATGCGTATACAGGCACCAGATGATGATAGCGCGCGGCGTAGGGGTTGCTCCGTCGAAGATCAGGGTCATCCAGAACAACATGGGAGCCTCCTTCGGATACAAGGTAGCTCCGACCAACGAACCCTACCTTGCGATAGCCCTCGTTGCGTGCCAGCGTCCTGTCTACATGCGCATCAACATGAAGGAACACAACATCCGCACTCCCAAGAGATCACCCTTCCTTATGCATATCCGGGTCGGTGCCGACAAGAGCGGTAAGCTTCTTGGAGCAGAACAGACATGGTGGGTCGATCACGGTCCATACAGCGAATCATCCAACGACCTCACCAACAAGGGCGGCCAGTTCTTCTTCTCGCCATACGCCTACGCCAACATGAGGGCTACCGGCTACACCTGCTTCAGCAACCACCGCTGGAGCGCGGCATTCCGCGCCTACGGGGCGCCCCAGACCTACTGGGGATGTGAGACTGCGATGGACATGCTTGCTGAAAAATGCGGGATAGACCCCTTCGATTTCAGAGAGATGAACCTCATGCAGTGGGAAAAGGGCACGACTGACCCGCTCGGCATAATGCCCTCAGGCTATGCTCCCGAAGTCTTCCCGCTTCCCGAGATGATGAAAAAGGCCCGCCCCTACTATGAAGAGATGAAAAAAGAGGCGGCCGCCAAGAGCAGCGGTAAGGTCAAGTTCGGAGTCGGAGTCTCCATAGGCATATACAACTCCAACGACGACGGAGCTGACGATGCTGCCAGCAACATCGAGCTCACGAAAGACGGAGTCATCGTCTACAACACATGGGAAGACCACGGTCAGGGAGCTGACATCGGATGCCTCGGCACCGCACATGAAGCACTTAAGCCTCTGGACCTCAGGCCGGAGCAGATCAAGATGGTCCTCAGCGACACCGCAAAGGCCCCCAACAGCGGAGCGGCCGCTGCAAGCCGTTCCCAGGTAATGGTAGGAAACGCAATAGTTGACAGCTGTAAAAAGCTTCTCGATGCCATGCGCAAAGCCGACGGCACATACAGGACATATGATGAAATGATCGCAGAGAACATCCCCGTCTTCTACGAAGGCTACACACAGGCACAGGTCATCAACGAAAAGGGCGAGCTTGAAGTCTGCTCGGGCAACGACAAAGACACCGGCATAGGCAAGCCCTTCGGCTTCCACATGTTCGGAGTCAACCTGGCGATGGTATCCGTAGACACAGAGACAGGCAAGGCCCGCTGCGAAAAGTTCGTTCTCGTGGGTGATGTAGGAGTCATCAACAACTACCTCGTAGTCGACGGACAGCAGTACGGAGGCATAGCCCAGGGCATAGGGCTCGCTCTTACGGAGGACTTCCTTGACGAGAGCAAGTACAACAACTTTGTGACTATGGGTCTTCCCTACATCAAGGATGTTCCCGACGACATCAGGCTGGTACACGTTGAGACACCGCGTCCCCTTGGTCCCTTCGGAGCTTCCGGAACAGGCGAGATGCCCCTTGCGGCGCCGCACGTCGCGGTATGCAACGCGATAAAGAGCGCCTGCGGAGTCAGGATCAAGGCCATACCGGCTACACCCGACAAGATACTGGCAGGCCTTAAGAAATAGCGCGCATCCTTCCATAAATCAATTAAAATATCGTGAGGGGCTGACCATTCGCCCCTCACTACATTATGAAAGGAGGAATGACCCTATGTCCGGACAGGAAAAGAACTTTGGAAGCATATACGACCTTCCTCTGCAGAACGCCTCAGCGCTGGCGCCGGAGATCGAGAAGAGGACAGTGTACGGTCCCGGAGACAGATTCTGGAAAGGCTGGGTGATGCGCCACTTCATACTCCCGGCCCATAAAAGCATCCCCGAACACTCCCATGACTGGGACCACCTTATGTACACCGTAAGCGGGGACGGCTATGTCGAAGTCGAGGGCGAACGGTATGACATGAAGACGGGATACTGGACCCGCATACCGGGCGGAAAGAAGCACGTCTACCATAACGACGCGGAAATCCCGCTGGAATTTTTCTGTATAGTCCCTACACACGGCGACCCCCATGCAAAGAAGACAAGCATGCGGTCCGAACGCGCGGCGAAAAAAGCCGAAGGCCAGTGAATTGAAAAGATTCCTTTCGGTGAAGTGCAGGGATATCAGGCCCTCTCTGATGATGAAAATGGCAGCTATGGCAGAGGGGATCGAAGGCTGCATAGACCTGACCCTGGGTGAGCCGGATATCTCCACTCCCGAAACTATATGCCTTGCCCTTTATGATGCTGCAAAAAGGGGCGAGACTCACTACGTCCCCGGCATGGGTATCCCCGGACTCCGCATTGCCATATCGGGTTACTGGAAGAGAAGATACGGCATGGACTATTCCCCCGAAGAGATATTGGTTACGACCGGCGGAAGCCAGGCTTCACATCTTGCAATGCAGGCATGCCTTGATCCCGGCGATGAAGTGATCATCCTCGAACCCTTCTTCACCTTTTATGAACAGCAGGTCCTTCAGGCAGGAGGAGTGCCCGTATACTGCATGAGCGGGGTCGAAAACGCCTTTCTTCCAGACCCCGAAAAGATAGAGGCCGGCATAAGCAAAAAGACGAAAGCGATCATAATAAACTCTCCCTGCAACCCGACGGGAGCGGTCTTCCCAGTTGAACTGCTGGATGATATTGCAGGTATAGCCTCAAGGCATGACCTGCTTGTGATATCCGACGAACTTTACGAGGCATTCGTATATGGCGTCCCTCATGTCCCCTTCGCATCGCTTCCAAGAATGAAGGAGAGGACGATCACAATAGGCGGCATGTCGAAGAGCTATGCCATGACAGGTTGGCGCATAGGCTATGCGATGGGATCACCGGCCATACTTAAGGCGATGCAGGTGACCGGGGTGCCTCAGACCATAAGCGTGAACACGATGGTCCAGAAGGCATCGGAATTTGCCCTCAACAACTGTGATGACGCGGTAGGTGAAATAACATCGCTTTTCAAAAAACGGGTGAAATTCGCATATGAAAAGTTCAAGGACTTGCCCGGAATAAATACTGCGGAGCCCAAAGGGAGCTTCTATCTCTTCCTTGACGTTTCAGGAGCGGGCATGGACGGAGAAGAGTTTGCCGACAGGGCACTTAGGGAAGCAAAAGTTGTCACTATACCCGGGGCCTCTTTCGGACCCGGCTGCGGGAATTACGTCAGGATAGCATGTACAGTGTCTGAAGAGATGCTTGAAGAGGCATCACAAAGGATACTAAAAATACTTTTAAAGTAAGATATACAGGGGAAAAAGAAAGGTTTTGGATCTTTGGGGGACTGTGCCCCACGGCACCGGTTCAGAGGTTTGATGCTCATTAAAGAGGCTGTATCCTTCTGAACCTGTGCTGAAAAAACTTCTTTCAAATGCGTTTGTCAAAAAACTCAGATGACGTGGTGCGTTTCCTGGAACTATGCTGACCTTCTCATGATCATGGCCCGCTCAACAGGCAGTCCGTTTTCTATTTTGACTGCTTCAAAGCGTCCTTCCGGTGTCATCCAGTACGGCATGCCGGAAATGTATACCAATTTGTCGCTCATTATCCCACCTCCTTTTACAAAAAGTAAACAACCTGTTGATTATACAGGTTGTTTCTCATCTGTCAAATCCATTATAAGCGGCGCAAGAGGGAAAGAGCTCTTACATGTCTATGATGGGCGGTATAAATGCAGCGGATGTCTCCGTATCCCAAGGGAAGAGCACCCATGTATCCTGGCTGACTTCCGTGATGAACGTATCTACGAGAGGCCTTCCCTCAGGCTTGGCATAGACCGTTGCAAAATGGGCCCCTATGAACATGTCCCTTACTATCTTTGCAGTTTTGCCGGTGTCAACAAGGTCGTCGATCAGGAGCCAGGTCTCGTTTACCCCGGCAAGGTCCGGGCGTTTCAGTATATTTGCCGCGCCCTGCTCCTTTATTGTGTAACTTGATATGCATATCGTATCAACAAGGTGTATGTCGAGCTCCCTGGCTATTATGGCAGCGGGAACAAGACCCCCCCTTGCTACGGTTATTATCCTGCTCCAGTCCTTCCTCTTGTCGAGCAGTTTCCAGGAGAGGGCTCTGCAGTCCCTGTGCAGCTGCTCCCACGATACCGGGTAATTTTTATTGTAACGGTCGGAAGTTTTCATCTTATTACTCTCCCTGTAATAGAATTATTTGCCGGAGATTGTACATTCATAACACCCGGCTGTCTACGGCCCGTTAAGGCCTCCAGGGTCAATAGAGTTCCGGTCTTCTCATGTCGAAGACCCGCAGGAAATCCCTTGCCTTTTTCACCTTTGAAGTGTCGATCTCAACGAAGACGAATTCTTCAGTCATGCCCCCCTGATAAAGTACCTCGCCCCATGGGTCCACAACCATGGAATGTCCTCCGAAGAGGGTCCCGTTTGTTGTTCCCACCCTGTTGCATGCCGCGACGAACATCATGTTTTCGACAGCCCTCGCCTGAATGAGCGTGCACCAGTGGTCGATACGTGATGCCGGCCACTCTGCGGAGAAAAGCTGGAGTTCGGCGCCCTCTGTTGCATAGAGCCTTGTCAGCTCGGGGAAACGTAGGTCATAACATATCGCAAGGGAAGCGGGAATGTCCCCGATATCGAACCTGACCTTCTTCTCTCCCGGAAGCAGGTACTTCTCCTCGTCCATCAGCGGTATCAGGTGGATCTTGTCATAATATGTCCTGTAATTGCCCGAAGGGTCTATGACCATTGCCCTGTTTGCAGCTCCCTTTTCTGTAAGGGCAAGCACCGAACCGCCCGTAAACCAACATTCGTGCCTGACGGCAAGTTTTCCGAGGAACTCAGCGGCCTGTGATGCATCCCTGTCCCCAAATTTATCTGAATCTTCGATCACATAACCGACGTCCCAGATCTCAGGCAGGATCACTGCGGTGGGGATGTCAGATCCGATCCATTTTGAGTCCAGCGTCTTTTCCACCTTTTCATAGTTGGCCCTTCTGTCTCCAGGTACGATTTCCATCTGTACAATGGCTATACGGAGCGATGACATTACAGTGACCCTCCTTCAGTCGTCGTTATTTGGCGCTGAGTATATACTTGACCTAAACTTTAATCAAAAGATCAAAAGAATTCAATACCTCGTGATCTCATTTGGCGCATCAGCCCGTTTTCCAAGTTTTTTGAGAAGCCCGGCCACCGATCTCCTGGAAGATCTCCTGAGCCTTTCCGATCTTTGCAGAGTCATGATCAGCAGGTCCCCCTCGGACGTTCCTTTTGGCAGAATACCGAGCGGCAGGGTCACATAGACCCTCTTTCTTCCGACCAGGAGTGCGCATATATCACCGTCGACCGCATCTACGAAGATCCTTGATCTCTTAACTGCCATTTTTCCCTGCCTCCCTCTCCCGGGGCCACGTTATTCTTTCTCCGTCAGAGACTATCCTGAAGGTGCCGCCCTTTGTGTCCAGCCTTTTTATCCCCAAAGCCGAAACCGCGCTTACTACCTCCCTGTGGGGGTAACCGTATGAATTGTTCCTTCCGTAACTGAGTATTATTAAACGGGGACTGACCTCTTTGAGAAGGTTCATGTCAGTTCCGTTGCTGCTGCCGTGGTGAGATGCTTTCAACACTGCTGCCCTGGGAAGAGGCCTTACAGTTGAGCGCTGTTCCCTCTCCATGTCGGCCAACATCAGAAAACCTGTGCTGCCGTATTTAATATTCAGCACCAGACAGTTGTTGTTTGCGTCCCGCTTGGTTCCTCTGATAAGCCGGGTAGGGGCCAGTACCTCTATCAGAACGTTGCCCATCTTTTCGGAATGGCCTCTTTTTGGTCTCCCGAAGGGGATGTTCTTTTTTTGTATCGTGCTGTAAAAATTTTTCTGGAGAGGTGATCCGTGGATGAATCCCGAATCCCATACCTTGCCTATGCGAAAATTGGAGAGCACCTTCCTCATTCCGCCTATATGGTCTGAGTGAGGATGGGTGGCGACCAGGAGATCTATCTTTTTTACATTCAGTCTTTTTAACTCCCGGACCAGTTTTTTCCCCGACTCTTCGGGTCCCGCGTCGATAAGTATAGTTTCACCGTCCGGAAGGATGAAGAGGAAAGAATCGCCCTGTCCTACATCGAACGCGTATAAGCGCATACCGCCGACAGTTCTTTCTGTCTCGGGCCTGCCGACCCACGATGCCAAGACAGGCAGGACCACGGCGAGAATAAAGAGCAGGATAAATATTTTTTTGTGTTTTTTCATTAAAATGCCTAAGTTCAAATCGTCTCTCCCAACAGATTTTATTTGAAGCTCTCATAATTTTACCAAAGGGTGCGATGAGGTTATAATCGTCTGGACGCTCTTTCAGTGAAAGGATGCAGGCAATGTTTGGTTTTGTCCTGGTTTTGCCCCTTATGCTCATAATTATAACCGGTAATTTTCTGAGATCGCGGGGATTTTATAACGAAAACGACATCAAGACCCTTACAAAGACCCTTTACTGGGTGATACTCCCTCCGCTCCTGATCAGGACCACGTTCACATCAGGCAGTGAGGTCTTTGCTCAGCTGGATCTTTTGATAGGCCTTACCCTGGCATACATCATTACCATAGCGGCAGCGGCTGCGGGAGCCGTCTTTTTATATCACAGGAACAACCGGGAGCGCATTGCGGTATCGGTTTTTTCTTCGATAAGGGCAAACAACATATATCTGGGTTTTCCGGTAATAATGCTGGCCATGGGAGAGGCCGGCCTCAGGGATGCATCGATATACATAGCCGTCAGCACCGTGACCTTTCAGATATTGTCGATAATGTCGGGAGAAATGGCGCTTTACGGCAAACCGGACATGTCCGGCATCCGTGAAATGCTTAAAAGGCTTGTCATAAACCCCCTGATAATATCCTGCGTACTTGGGATCGGCCTCGCAGTGGCAGGACTGAGCTCACTCCCGCTGGTAATTGACGAAACTATGAAGCTCATGGGGAGCGCTGCGACTGCCATAGCCCTGCTCGCACTGGGAGGGACTCTCGATCTCTCCAGAATAAGCAGCATTTTTAAAATGATAAGGAGAACATGGCAGGACTGCCTGATAAAGCTTGTTGTCCATCCCCTTATACTTTGGGGGCTGCTTCTTGCCCTTTCCGTTCCGGGACCCCTTCTTAAGGTGACGGTGATGCTTTCTTCTATGCCATCCGCAGTCAACTGCTTCATAATGGCCAAGGAAATGAACATGGACTCCGATTACGCAGCCGATCTGGTGGCCTCTACGACTGTACTTGGGATCATTACCATTCCTATTTGGGCGAACCTGCTGCAGATAATATAAAAAGCAGGGGGCCGCTGGCGGCCCCCTGCAAAATTATGCCTTCTCTATTTTTTGGTGAGCATTCCCAGTATCCCCCGTATGAACTGCCGTCCTACCTCGCGTCCCACGGTGTTCATCGCCGTGTCTGCCAGGTGCTCGATCGGGGTCTTGTACTTGCTTTTTGTGGTCGTTCCGTAGAAGGTCTTCCTTACTGCCTGCTCCTGCTTTATCCTTTCCTTCTCGGTCCGCTCGAATTCCTTCTGCTGCCTGATGCGTTCCTTCTCTTCGAGGGCCTGAAGTTCCCTCTCTTCCTTAGCGTGTTCCTTATCTTCCTTTATCTGCCTGATGCGGGCTTCTTCCTCTTCCCTTTCCGCCTGTTCCCTCTTAACTTTCATCGAAAGGTATTCATATGCTGATTCCCTGTCAACAAGGACATCATATTTCGGTCCGATCTCACTCAGCGCGAGCACTTCTTTCCTTATCCCGTCGTCTATTATGCCCATCTGGCTCTGCGGAGGAAGTATGAAGGCCCTTTCAACGACGCTCGGGCTTCCGTCCTCGGCGAGAAATGAGACAAGTGCCTCTCCTGTCCCAAGCTGGGTAATAGCCTCACCTGTGTCAAATGCGGGATTCGGACGGAAAGTATCTGCCGCAGCCCTTACGACCTTCTGTTCCGCGGGTGAGTATGCGCGGAGGGCATGCTGTACTCTGTTGCCAAGCTGTGAAAGTATGGTGTCGGGAATGTCCTTTGGACTCTGGGTAATGAAGTAGACTCCAACGCCCTTAGATCTTATCAGTCTCACGACCTGCTCTATCTTCTGCAGTAGGACCTTCGGAGCTTCGTTGAAAAGAAGGTGGGCTTCGTCGAAGAAAAAGACCATCCGCGGTTTTTTCAGGTCGCCCATTTCAGGCAGTGTCTCAAAGAGTTCTGAAAGCAGCCATAATAAGAAAGTGGAATAAAGGGCGGGCGAGTGGAAAAGATCCACGCAGTGGAGGATATTTATGTATCCTCTTCCGTCGTGTCCGGTCCTCATCCAGTCTGTTATTTCAAGTTCCGGCTCTCCGAAGAACTGGTCTCCCCCCTGATCCTCAAGTGAGAGGATAGCCCTCTGTATTGCGCCCACGCTTGCGGCGGCGATATTGCCGTAATCTATGGTAAAGCTCTTTGCGTTGTTTGCCACATAACTGAGCATCGCCTTAAGGTCTTTTAGGTCGAGCAGGAGAAGGCCCCTGTCGTCCGCGACCCGGAAGACGATATTCAGGACCCCCGACTGTGTATCGTTGAGGCCCAGCAGCCGGGCAAGAAGAAGCGGTCCCATCTCTGAGACGGTGGTCCGGACCGGGTGCCCGTTTTTTCCAAAGACGTCCCAGAAACGCGTAGGGTAGTCCTTGTATGTGAAGTTCGCTTCGGCGAGTCCGAATCTCTGTATGCGCTTCTGCATCCCTTCGCTGTCGATCCCGGGGCGGCACATTCCCGCCAGGTCCCCCTTTATGTCCGCGAGGAAGACCGGGACCCCCAGGTCACTGAAGGACTCCGCCATGACTTTGAGGGTGATCGTCTTTCCCGTGCCTGTAGCTCCGGAAATGAGTCCATGGCGGTTAGCCATTTTCGGAAGAAGGTAAATGGGCTGTTCTGCCTTTGCTATCCAAAGTTTTTCATTGGCGTACATATTATTTCCTCCCCGGAAGGTATTCTTTTTATTAGGATCTTATTCCATATCATTATTAAATCACAATAACGGCTTATTTGTAGTAAATATATTTATAGGATAAGGATACTAAAAATTAAAAAATTGAGAGAGCCCGTCGGAGGATCAAGAAACGGATCTTCCCGGTAATTTTTTTGTCATTTTAAAAAGAAGGGGAAAAAGCAGGCAGCCGACAGCCTGCGCCTTCCCGTAAAGTAGAACAGCAGACCCTAAGTTAAGTTTCTCAGGATCTGCCGTTATTTTTGAACTGAAGGAGCAAATGACGTACTCTTTTGCTTATGCCATCGTTATGACAGTTCCCTCTTTGCCATCGAGTGCCTCTACTGCTTTGTAGAGCGAGGTGATGATCGCTTTCTTGCCCGGGAACCTTCTCGCAAACTTGATCGCTGCCATTACTTTCGGAAGCATGCTTCCGGGAGCAAAATGACCCTCTTCGATGTATTTGATCGCCTCTGCGACAGTTACATGCGACAAATCCCGCTGGTTTGGTTTTTTGAAGTTGAGGCTTATCTTGTCAACTTCCGTAAGAATGAGAAGGATATCTGTCTCCATATCTTCGGCAAGTCTCTCGGCAGCAAGGTCCTTGTCTATCACTGCCGGAACCCCGGTCAGAGATCCGTCCATATTCTCGATAACGGGTATACCGCCGCCTCCGGCTGTTATTACTATTGTTGAATCCCAGAGGCGTTTGACGGAATCTATCTCGGCTATCCTCTTTGGAGTCGGCGATGCCACTACTCTGCGCCAGCCTCTGCCCGCATCCTCTTTCACAGTGTAACCCTTTTCTTTGGCTATCTTTTTTGCTTCTTCTTCTGTGTAGAACGGGCCAATCGGTTTAGTCGGATTCTGGAAAGCCTTGTCATGTTCATCCACTATTACCTGTGTGACCAACGTTACTACCGGAACGTTGCGGTTCCTGTTCCTGAGTGCATCTCTGAGGCACTGCTGGATCTGGTAGCCTATGTAGCCCTGGCTCATTGCGCCGCAGACGTCAAAGGGCATTGCCGGAAGCTTGGGATTTATCTTTTCCGCTGTTTCCTGGGAAAGTGTGATATTGCCCACTTGGGGGCCGTTTCCGTGGACAACTGCCATCTCATAGCCTTTACAGCTTATGTCAGCAAGATACTCGCAGGTCTTTTTTACAACTGCCAGCTGGGCCTCTGCTGTAGGAGGGCTCCCTGCTTCCTGCAAAGCGTTTCCGCCCAGAGCCACAACCACTTTTGTGAATTGTGAGGACATTGATCGAACACACCCCTTGGATTTCAGATTTGTCCCAATATTATAAACTAATCATCCAAGGCAGTTCAATATATTTTTTTGTTATGCCCTTTCCTACTTAATAAATTCCGCGATCCCGGAAACCGAGAAGGCGCACCAGGCCAGAAGGGCTCCCATTATCAGCGAGATCAGGCGGCCCTGCTTCGAGAAGAAGCGTCCCTGAAGGTCTCCGAAGAGAGACCAGATGGTGAAGGCCACGGCGCAGTTGAGCGTAAGAAAGAGGCCACAGAGCAGGAATATGAGTTTTGAGTCGGTCCATGGGGCGATGAAGCTCGACATGGCAGTGAAACCAAAGAGAATGACTTTCGGGTTTATAAACTGGAGGGTGAACCCGTCCCTTATACCCGGAACTTTTTCCTGCTCAATGTTTCCTTTTGACGATGCCGCAGCCTTTGGAAAGGCTATCTTCCAGGCAAGCCAGAAGAGGTATGCCGCACCGATCGATCTGAGCCATGGGAGTACCCTGGGGATGTAAGCCCCGATAAAGAGGTTGCCTAGGGCGTTCAGTATCATTACGGCGAAGAGGCCTACGGTCATGCCTGCCATCAGCGGTATAGTTTTCCTGAATCCGAAGAGGCGGGCCGTATTCATGGCTAATATGATATTCGGCCCGGGCGTGTAGCATGCAGCCAAAACAAAAGAGAGAAATGGGATCCACTGCATATCCAGTCCTCCTGCCCCTTAGAGCAGCTTTTCCATTTCGTCGAGGGTCCCGTTGAATATCTTTACAACCTCTTTTAGCGGTTTGGGTGAACTCATGTCCACCCCGGCCCTCTTAAGGAGCTCTATTGGATAGTCCGAGCCTCCCATAGAGAGGAATTCAAGGTATCTGTCCCTTGACTGTACCCCCTTTTCAAGTATGAGGCCCGCAAGGGCCGTGGCTGCCGAGAATCCCGTGGCATACTGATAGACGTAAAATGGGTTGTAAAAATGGGGTATCCTTGCCCATTCCATCCTGAGTTCCTCATCGATCACGATATCCGGGCCGTAATACTTTCTGTTCAGTTCATACCAGAGTTCCCGCAGACCATCCGGAGTAGTGTCCCTTCCATCCGCGGCCCTCCCGTGGACCTCGCGCTCGAAGGAGGCGAACATTGTCTGCCTGTAGACCGTGGTCCTGATGTTCTCAAGGCGGCGGTTGAGCAGATAAAGTCTTTTCTTCTTGTCCTTGGTCTCAGCTATCAGATCATTGAGGAAGAGGACTTCGTTTGTCGTCGAAGCTACCTCTGCCGTGAAGATGCAGTAATCGGAAGTAGGATATGGCTGTTTCTTCCTTGAGTAGTAGCTGTGCATTGAGTGTCCCATCTCATGGACAAGGGTCGAGACATCGTTGAGGTTATTTGTGTAGTTCATCATTATGTATGGATGTGTGGCGTAACTGCCCCACGAGTAAGCGCCGCTGCGTTTGCCCCTGTTTGGGAAGACGTCGGTCCATCCGCTTCCCAGTCCCTCTTTGACAATGGAAAGGTATTCATCGCCCAGAGGTTTCAGAGCCCTGAACATCATCTCTTTTGCTTCGCTCCAGGATATATCTTTAAAAGGATCTTTCACGAGGGGAGTATACAGGTCATACATATGCAGCTCTTTGACCCTCAGCACCCTTTTTCTCACTTCAAGATACCTGTGGAGGGGTGTCAGGCTGGATTCAAGGGTTTCCACAAGCCTGCTGTATACGGAGACAGGGATGTTGTCGCTGTCAAGCGCGGCATCAAGGGGTGAGGAATATTTTCGCACCTCGGCGTAAAACTTTGAGGCTTTAAGCATTCCTTCAAAAGTCGCTCCGAGCGTGTTCTTCATTTTGCAGTATGGCTTGTATAAAGATCCGAAAGCGGCTTTCCTGACACTGCGTTTCCTTGAACGGAGATATGATACCGCCCTCTCCTCGGACATCTCGATCTCTTCTCCCTTTTCATTTCTGATAGGGTCAAACTTCATGTCAGCGTTTGTCAGCATTGAGAATACGTTGTCTGAGGTACCGGCCATATCCCCGGCCTTGGCCAGAAGGATCTCTTCCTCCTGAGAGAGTACGTGTTCTTTCCGGCGGAGAAGTTCCTTCAGTCCGAATGAGTGATCTTTCAGAGACGGGTCGGCGATAAATTCCTTGAGTCTGTCTTCCGGCATCGAGAGGATCTCCGGCGTGATAAAGCTTGATACGGCTGAAAACTCTACGGCCAGCGAAGACACCCTGCTTACGGGCCCCTGGTATTTTGAATCGGAGGTGTCTTCGTGGCTCTTCATATTGGCGTAAACAATAAGTTTCCCGAGGATAATTGAAATTTCATCCCGGAGAGTGAAGCATTCGAGCATTGTCTTTGCGGATTCGCCCAATCTTCCACTGTAAGCAGTTATTTCAGGCAGACGCTTTTTGATGGATCCAAAGTCCGTTTCCCATTTTGGTTCGTCGGGATATATGTCTTCAAGCTTCCATTTGAAGCGGTCCGGAACCTCGTTTCTCTTCGGAAGCGAAGATCCTCTTCCGAGCTCAATTTCGATCTTTTTTTCGTTGATGTCACTCATAAAGATCCACTCCTTCATAGTCTGCCGACTATTGTCTTGTTTATAAGGATAATATGCAAGCTGTTTTTGTTGTGGGAGTGTACTAAAAGCTTTGGAATTATGGTACTCTTGTCGGGATGAGAGTTTTTTCAAAGATATTTGCTCCGGGGCCTGTTTTGGGCTGTTGCCGGACCGGGGCTGAGCGACAGTTTTTTCGGGAGGTCATATATATGAAGTATAATTTTGACGTTCATATGGAAAGACGAGGTACCAACTGCGAGAAGTGGGATCTTCTGGAAGAGGAGTTTGGCAGGAAAGACCTCCTCGCGTTATGGGTTGCGGACATGGATTTCCCGGCTCCTCCCGAAGTCCTGGAAGCTCTCCATAGAAAGATCGACGAGGGCGCGCTGGGATATCCCATAGCTCCGGACTCCCTCCTGAAGTCTGTTGCCGAATGGCAGAGGATCCGCCACGGGTGGGATATTGGAAAAGATGCGGTGACATGGGCGCCGGGAGTAGTGGCCGGACTTGCTTTTTCCTTGATGGCGTACACGAAGCCCGGTGACGGGGTGATCATACAGACCCCGGTCTATCCTCCCTTCTATGCAACAATAAGCGAAGCCGGCAGAAGGGTCGTCAAAAATCCTCTAAAGCGCGAAGAGGGCCGGTATGTAATGGACCTCGAAGGACTTGAAAAGCTGGTCACCCCCACATGCAGGACGCTGATATTGTGCAGTCCCCACAACCCTGTAGCGAGGGTCTGGACTAAAAAAGAACTTGAAGCACTGTCCGAGCTGGCAGTCCGTAAAGATATGCTCATAATTTCTGACGAGATCCACCAGGACTTGGTCTACAGCGACGCGAAGCACATAAGCATAGCATCCCTTTCGGAGGAGATGGCCTCGCGCACAGTCACGTTCGTTGCTCCCAGCAAGACATTCAACATCGCGGGCATGAATTCATCGGTCGCGCTTATACCCGATGAAAAATTGATGGCCCGTTATGTATCCGTTATGAACAGACTGCACCTCGGATCACTGAGCATACTTGGGCTCACTGCGATGGAGACGGCCTATTCAAAGTGCTCCTGCTGGCTCGATGAGCTAATGGCATACCTTGAAGGGAACAGGGACTTCACAGAAAAATTTGTGAGGGAGAGACTGCCGAAGGCCAGGATGGACCACCCCGAGGGGACATACGTTTTCTGGATAGATTTCAGGGGATATGGATTCGACTCCGGGACCCTGATGGAATTTCTCGTGAACAATGCGAAAGTCGCCCTCAACAACGGAAGGAACTTTGGAACCGAGGGCGACGGATTCGCAAGGATAAACATTGGGACGAACAGAGCTATGCTCAAAGAGGCGCTCGAAAATATCGCAGGAGCACTTGAGGCAAGGTCTTAAACGATAAACAAAGATTTGACACATATAAATCAACAGGGAGGAAAATTTTTAATGGCAAAAAAAGAGCCGCCCGTCCGTTACTGCCGATTCTGGGTGGATGGCAGGACATATTCGGGCAAGATCCGTGACAATTCTGTCGATATCGTTGAGGGAGACCCCTTTACAGGTCTTTCTCCCATAAGGCTCAGCTACCCGATAGAGAGGGTGAAGTTTCTGCCTCCTTTCATGCCTAAAAAGATCTGGTGCGTAGGCAGGAACTATCTGGGGCATGTAAAGGAGCTCAACAATGACGTGCCTAAGGAGCCCCTCATATTCATGAAATCTGTCTCAGCCATAATAGGGGCCAACGATTTTATCAGGATCCCTGAATGGGCGGGAAGGATAGACTACGAGGGCGAACTTGCGGTAGTCATAGGCAAGGCGGGACACAACATCAGTGAAGAGAATGCTTTCAGCCATGTTCTTGGTTACTCGATAATGAACGACGTGACCGCAAGAGAACTGCAGAAATCAGACGGACAGTGGACACGGGCCAAGAGTTTCGATACCTTTGCACCCTTTGGCCCCTCTGTCCTGATAGCGGACGAGATGCCTCAGGAAGCGGTGATACGCACGACCCTCAACGGCAAGACGGTACAGGAAGCCTCATTCTCACAGATGATCTTTCCCCTGCCAAAGCTGATCTCACACATCAGCAGATTTGCGACCCTTGAGCCCGGCGACGTGATCGCAAGCGGGACCCCTCAGGGTGTGGGGCCGATGAAAGTCGGAGACCTGGTCGAGGTGAGCATAGACGGCATCGGAAGCCTCAGGAACATCTGCGCCAGCTGAGCGAAGGCAGTACCTGGATGAATATCAACGTGGTGTGCCATAATGGTACGCCACGTTGTTTTCAGGATTTCATGCCGAGCGATATTATTTTTGTGAAGGCCTTTTCAGGCGTCATATCTACAAATTTGACCCTTTCCTCGGGGAAAAACAGGACAAGGCCTGTTGTCGGGTTGGGAGAGGTGGGAACAAATACAGTGACAGTAGAACTTCCGTCCTCCTCAGTCTCCTTTTTCGTGACAAAGCCTATCATGTAGCCCTCCCCGCAGGGTACCCTCGCCGTTCCGAGATATCCTCTCTCGCCTGCTCCGGTCGTGAAGGTCTGGACCATATCCTGGAAAGTCGAATACCAGCCGCCGACTACCGGGATCTTTGAGATGACCTGATCGACAAAATTCAGGAACCACTTCTCTTTTCTCCTAAGCTTTCTGCCGGTGTAGATCAGCATTATCACTATGATCATCGTAGCTGCGACCGTAGTCTCCACCGACTCCGTAAGCCCGAAGATCATTCTGCCAAGGGCCTTGAAAAGCAGTATGAGGTAATAAAAGATGAACACGAATACTGCCAGTGGGATGAACGCGATACATCCGAGGAAAAAATCTTTGGCTACCCTTCCCAGCTTTGACCCGGCAGCGGTCTCTCTGTCCTTTGGTTCTTTATTGCTCTCCATCGTGATCACTCCAAGACTTGTCAATTTGCTCATTTCTGGGATATCCTTAGCTCAGATGCAGCCAACGGGAGGAATCCTTAAATGTTATACCAGTTGACAAGGTTTATAGTCTCAATATATTTTACCCTTTATCACCGCCTTTCGGTCAGCGGGAAAGAGAAAATACCCAAAGACATACCCGTAATAGTTGCGTCGAACCATGCAAGTTACCTGGATCCCCCGCTGGTCGGCTATACCTTCTGTCCACGGGTGCTCAAATTCGTTGCATGGGAAAAGCTTTTCAAGTTCCCTCTTTTCGGAGCATATCTGAGGAGAATGGGAGCAGTTCCTGTCACGCCTGAGGATAAAAACAGCTCTGCAGCTCTCCTTAGGATGATCATGGGATTCATACATGACGGATACAGCGTCTACATTTGCCCCGAGGGACACAGAACAGAGGATGGTACGCTCCAGCCCCTTGAAGGCGGGGTCGCCATCCTCTCGCTCAAGACCGGAGCGCCTGTTGTGCCTGCATGGGCCGGAGGCACTTTCAGAGCAATGTCTCCCCACATGAAATATCCCCGTCCGAGAAAGCTCTATGTGGTTTACGGAGATCCCATCTTCCCTTCACAGATACCGCAGGAGCTGAATGATAAGGAAAAACGTAAATTCATTCTTGATAAAATAGAAGAATTTTTCGTGGCAATGGATGCAAAAGACAGAGAAAAATATCCCAGATAGCAGAGAATCGGACAGAATAAAGAAGGCGCTTCTGATCACTGCAGGAGTTCTCTCACTGGTGCTTGGAGGCATCGGAGTCTTCCTCCCGCTTCTTCCGACAACGCCATTTGTGCTGCTTGCAGCCGGATGTTTCGCAGGGAGCAGCCCTGATATGCACAGGTGGCTCTGCAGGTCGCGCTTTTTCGGAGAGTATATAGAGAATTATCGGACAAACGCAGGAGTCAGCAAGTCAGTAAAAATCAGGGCGATCCTTTTCCTTTGGGCAGGTCTCGGTTTGTCCGCGGCAGCTGTGCATAAGCCGCTTGTCCGGATAATTTTGGCTGTAGTCGGGGTTTGTGTAAGCACTCATCTGGTCATGATGAAGACAAAAGTTGAGAACGAGGAGATCTGTTGACCGGAATAAAGGTCCGGGTGTCGACGAACATCAGTTTATTTTCGTGCCAGGTCTTTCAGTTCCTGGAGTTCCTCAGGGGAGATATTCCCGGAGATCCATGACGAGTATACGGAATTGTTTTGGAGAAGCGGTTCATTTCTGAGCTCAGGTAACTTTTCGGCGGCCTTTTCAAATGAGGGAGTCCCTGGTATCGGCGAAAATTCGGCCAATTTTGGCTTTCCCCCCGCAGCGTGTACAAAGTCTATGGTATCCTTCACCGAAACAATGTCCTGTCCCGGAAGTCCGAGAAGGATATATGTCTCGCAGTCATTGCGTGAATAACCTGCATCAAGAAGATGCCCCACAGCTTTTATGTACTCCTCTCTTGCCACCTTGCCCGAACCCGCCCCCGCAATTTTGGGGTCGATGCTTTCAAGCGAGAGTCTGATGGTCCTGAATCCGGCCCCCTTAAGCGTCATTGCGCACTCTTCATCTATCTCCCTTACATGGAGCCCATTGGGAGTATGGAAAGAGAGGTCATCCTCATATCTTGACCTCAGTTCACGGCAGAGGGGGTAAAAATACTTCTCCTTATCCAACAGCAGAGCATCGTCGTAAAATGCGAAATCTTTGACCCCAAGGGAGACCTGATAATCTGTCTCACGGAGAACGGAAAGAGCAGATCGCCTCAGATATTCTGGCCAAAGGAGGCGGGAGGCGCAGTAACTGCATGAGAGGGGACACCCGAAGGACGTCATCGTGACGCCGTAAGGGAGCTTATCATAAAGGTCCATTGCCGGGTATGGAGTGTCCGGGATCCAGTGGCCGGTGACTATGCGGTCTGCTCCAAGTTCCTTTGCATGTTCGGGGCAGAGTTTGGAATAAGTGCCTCCAAGTATTACCGGGACCTCCGGCAATTCTTTTTTAAGGATCGAAATGATCCATTTTAGTCCGCCGTACCAGTAAGTCATGGCTGAAGTGAGAAATACTGCATCGGGCCTTGGGATCTCAGCCAGTCTTTCTTTTACACGCTCTTCGGATAGTCCGAACCGGTGGTATTTTCTTTTGATACCGCTGTACACAGGGGGCTTTTCGATTTCCTCGCAGCCGATCTTCTCGCGTCCGAAGGATCTTTTGCCGACAGCGGCCTCATGTATGCAGTCGAGCAGACAGACCTCATTGCCGTTTATCCTCATCCTCTCAAGAAGATAGAGGAGACCGGCGGGCTTTGACCACAGATCGAAAAAGGCGAAGTCCTCAACAGGGGGGTTGATCCCCAGTATCCTTCGCCCTTTCATCGATAATATCTCTTTGAAGTCCATCTCAGTTGTGATCGTTCTCAAGACCTCTCACAGGCATATGTTTAGTGTCATACGGGAAGCGGTACGCAAAAAGGTTATTTGCTGATTATTGTAATAACTGCTTCATGCCCGGCTTGGTAGGGTGAAGCGACTACACCTTCCAGAGTCAAATTTGGCATATCGGCAAGATCTCCTCCGTAAAGAGACGATTCTTTTGATTTTTTCTCAAGTACTTTTCTTACCCCCGGATCAAGTTTGGAAACATCGGCAGCTGCATAAACGGTGGAGTCTTGTTTTCCTTGCATTGCTACCAAAATATAGCCGTCTCCTTGCTTTGTGAGATCACTGTACTTTGAGGGTAGAGCTTTACCATAAGAATCGTGGTAGGCTTCTCCGGCATAAAACCATCTTGGCCAGCTCCTGTTATCCGCCCAGTACATGAGCGCCGCGGCTTTCATGTTCCTGAGGTCCGATATGATCCTTGCGGCTTTTGCGGAGTCAGTCGCAGATCCCGCCGACATGAGCATCATACCTGCAAGTATTCCTATGATCATCACTGCTATAAGGAGTTCCACAAGGGTAAAGGCCCTCTTTTTTGAAAATATTCCAAGTTTTTCTCGTGACATTCCCTTAAGCCTCCCCTTAGCTCTTTTCACCCCCCAAGATATTATATGCCTCATATATCCAAGTCAACCTATGCGACATTCCTGACCTATATCATTATGAAACAATTAAACAAGTGGTCCGACCACCAGGAACGCCAAATTTAAATTTTTAAAATAAACAATAATTGTAGTGGTTACTGATTTTACTCCTGCTCCGGCAGAGATACTCACTATTTCCCCTTTGGTCTGAACCAGTGCGGATCCGCCGCCGGTGCCGATATGCGCGGCAAATAGAGCAAAGGACCCTTTGCCGCTGAATAATCAGACTATTTAGACTATGGTTTTGCCCTTGAATTTTTCTTTTGGGCATGCTATAAGGTATACTGGGTGGTCCAGGAAAGGAGTTTTTTCACATGATCGAAACTCAAGTCTCACGGGGGACCCGTATATATGAGAAGGTTGTAGAAAAATTAAAGGAATCCATTTCAAAGGGAGAAATACTTCCGGGAGATCCGCTTCCTTCGGAAAGGCAGCTCATGGATGACTTCGGCGT
>DCEE01000054.1:0-3117 GCA_002316795.1 Synergistaceae bacterium UBA1037 | reverse complement strand
GCCTTGAGGACTCTGCAGTGCTTGAGCTTATGGAGGCCCGGAGGATCCTCGACCCCGCAATAGCGGCCGAAAGCGCAATGAGGGCAACTTCATCTGATCTGACAAGGCTGCTGCGGGTGCTGACCTCCACAGAAAAGAGACTGGGAGATCCAAACCAGAGGGCTCAGTCGGATTTTGACTTCCACCTTGCGCTTGCGGAGGCGACACATAATTTTGTCTTCGTAAACATAACCAGGATGAATTTTGATCTGATAATGGCTACTCACGACAAGATCTACAACCTCCTGGATGACAAGGAAGCCTTCCTCGCCGAACACCGTGAGATGTACGAGGCTATTCTCGACCATAACGTTGAACTGGCCAGAGAAATGGCGTCGAACCACATCGACAGGATATACAAAACACTTCATAAGGGCATTGCGGCCCAGTAACTGCGGGCCGGCCGGACATAGAGCAAAAGGCAACTCGGAAAAACAATAGAAAAACAGGAGGAATCATCATGGAGAAAAGAATCAGAGAGCTGTTCCCTGAAATCGAGTGGATCAAGGATAAGGGTATGCAGGACAAGGTCGTAGCTTCCTACGTCGATGCACTCAAGACCGGAGGCTGGGAGCCCGATGACATGGATAAGATCCCCTTTACCCTTCTTATCCCCAACTGCCCCTTCTCATATCTGGACCACGTAAAGGGAGTAACACGCATCGCAAAGAAATCAATGGATGAGTTTAACGCCATCTATCCTGTAAAGGATCCCAAATTCATGATGGACAACGACCTTCTCGTCGCAGGGGCACTGCTCCACGACGTAGGCAAGCTTGTCGAGTACGAGAAGAACGCAGCGGGCGAGACAGTCAAATCGACAATGGGCAAGAACCTTCGCCATCCCTTCTCAGGTACCGTTATTGCGCTTCGCAACGGATGCCCCGATGAGATAGGACACATTATTGCAAACCACGCACACGAGGGTGACGGAACTCTCCGCAGCCCGGAAGGCGTAATGGTAAACAAGGCCGACTTTATGAACTTTGAGAGCGTGAAGTCGTTCCTTGGAATGAAATAAGCAGCTTCAAAAAAACGGAGGGATAACCGACATGGGCAAGACAGCAATAGTCAAGATCATGGAACGGGCAGCAGGTAAACCCGTAAAAGTTGGAGACCGCGTATGGTGCAAGATCGACTGGTCGACTGCACGCGACTTCGGCGGAGCAAACTGCGTACTGCAGTTCGAGAAGGAAATGGGAGCTGAGGCTAAGGTATGGGATCCCGATAAGGTCGCATTCACATTTGACCTCCAGGCACCTTCGCACTCCGAGAAGGTTTCCGCAAACCAGAAGATAATCCGCGAGTTCGCGAAGAAGCAGGGGATCAAACGCGTATTCGACATCAACAACGGCATCGGCCAGCACGTAATGCTTGAGGCCGGAATGATCAAGCCCGGAGACGTGGTCCTCGGGACTGACAGCCATATGAACCTCCTTGGCGGCGTAGGGGCATTTGCAACAGGTGTCGGCAACTCTGACATCGCAGCTTCCTGGATCAACGGCACCAACTGGTTCCGCGTCCCTGAGACGATGAAGATCGAAGTGACCGGAAAATTCCAGAAGGGTGTCTGCATGAGAGACCTCCTCACCCATATCGTAGGAGATCTGGGCGCCGGCGGCATGGACTTCCTTGCAGTTGAATTCACAGGGGAGACGATTGAAAATTCGACACTGGCAGACCGCATAACCCTCTGCTCAATGGTAACTGAAATGAGCGGAAAGGTCCCCATCATCATGCCGAACGGTGAAGTTCTGAAGTGGCTCGTCGAGCGAGCCGGACCGGAAGTTGAGCAGAGAGTGAAGGAACTCTCCGCAGACGCCGATGCAGAGTACTGCAAGGTCCTCAAATACGATGTCACCAACCTCGAACCCCTTGCGTCATGCCCGGACGCTCCCGACAATGTGAAGCCCGTAAGGGAAGTTGCAGGGGCGGCCGTCGACCAGGTCCATATCGGATCATGCTCTAACGGACGTTTTGAAGATATCAAGGCAGCCTACGATGTTCTCATGGCAGGCGGCGGCAAGGTCAGTCCGAAGGTCCGCACGATAATCACCCCCAGCACGACCGAAGTGCAGCTTGCATGCGCAAAGGCCGGAATGATCGAGAAGTTCCTTGAGGCAGGCATCGTATTCACCAACCCGACATGCGCACTCTGCACTGCTGAGCACTACGGAGCCCTCCCCAGCGGAGATGTAGGATGCTCGACCACTAACCGCAACTTCATAGGCAAGGTAGGCAAGGGAAGCCACACTTACCTTATGAGCCCCATGTCTGCAATGGCAACAGCAGTCAAAGGCGTCATCACAGATCCCAGGGACATTCTGGGCTAGAGGAGGAAGATTGACATGAGCGAAATTCTCAAGGGCAGAGCGTGGGTATTCGGTGACGACGTCGATACTGACCTCATCTACCACAACAAGTATCTTGCCGAGACAGATCCCAAAAACATGCCCCAGTATGCTTTCGAGTACTACCCCGGCAAAGAGCATTTTGCCAAGGAAGTAAAACCCGGAGATTTTGTAGTAGCCGGGAAAAACTTCGGATGCGGCTCAAGCCGTGAGCACGCGGTCTACTGCATAGAATACTCCGGTATTCCTGTAGTGCTCGCTGAAACATGCTCCCGCATCTACTACCGCAACGCCATCAACAACGGCTACCCGGTCCTCTTTGTAAAGGGCATCTCAGAAGCCATCAAAGAAGGCAAGATCAAGGACGGCGACCAGCTCGAGGTTGAACTTTCAACGGGCACCATCAAGGATGTGACCAGCGGGCATGAATTCCACGGCGACGCGGTCAGCGACCTTGAAAACGACATAATGCAGGCAGGCGGCCTTATGGAATACCTCAAGGCCCAGGCAGCCGCGAAGAAGTAAGCAGATAAAGAGCAAAGCGGCCGCCCGGTATCAAAAAAGACAAATGACGGCCGCTTTACTCTTAAGATAAGCGATCAGTATACATACTTCAGAAGTTTTTAATATATTCATACAGGGAGCGTGAAAGTAAGATGGGCAAGACATTTGCCGAAAAGGCACTTGGCAGGGCGGCCGGCTATGACGTAGTAGCCAACCAGGTCGT
>DCEE01000029.1:35930-46175 GCA_002316795.1 Synergistaceae bacterium UBA1037 | reverse complement strand
CAAAAATTATTGGGGTCAGACCTACACAATTGACAAAATTGCATGTTTCCAAGAAAATTTGATCTGCTTATTGTTTGAAATTACAGCGATCGAGGGGGCGAAAGATGGCGAGGCCTTTACGGATCTAATATCCCGGAGCTTTTTATCATGTTACCTCAGGAGGGAATGAGCGTAAGGATATTTTTTAAAGTAACACCGATCGCGAAATGTTCCTTTCTTACCTTGAGTCAGCCCACCCAAAATATGAAGCTGCTGTTCACGCCTATTGCCTGATGTCGAACTATTATCATTTGATGATCGAAACTCCGTCGGGTAATCTCCCTCTGATAATGAAATACATCAACGGTTCCTACACCAACTTTTTTAATATCAAAAGAAAACGAACGGGCCACTTTTTACAGGGGCGTTACAAAGCTATCCTGATCGAAGCCGATGCCTATGCTGCCGAGTTTTCACGCTATATCCATCTGAACCCAACTTGCAAAAAAGGTTGAAGAGATCAGGAAAATCATGGATCTATAAATTTTTTATATGGTTCCGGCCATTCTTAAGGTCGTAAGGTTGTAAAAGAAGCCGACAAAGATCGACTTGTACTGCCAGAGAGGGCAGACCTGCATAATTCACACGGGTGAGGATATGTCTGGGACTTTGCTCCTTGACACTTTTTATAAAAACAGATAGTATTCATTTAAATGAATATTCATTAAAAAGGATATTTTCCCCGGAGGAAAAGGGATGGCTGAAGATCAATGCAAGGTCATTTATTCTTTAAGTTTTGTAACATGGCTTAATTCTTTATCTGCTGATGATCGCACCAGTATAGTCGCGTTTATCCGATTAATAAGGGAGCATGGAGTGGCTCTTGCCGGTTCATATTCAAAACCGGTAAAGGGTTCGAAAATTCATAGTTTACGTGAACTCAGAAAAGTATTAAATGGCAGGAAAATTCGGATCCTATACGCTTTCGACCCGCTGCGGCGCGCAATTATGCTGACAGGCGGAGATAAGACTAACGACAAGCGGTGGTATGAAAAAAACATCGCGATAGCAGAGAGAGAATGGAGCATATGGTTAAAGATAGATTCCAAATAGGGCAGAGGATCTTGTTATGTGAGGGGGAGTATTTATGGAAACAGTATTGATGGATAAAAATCATATATTTACTGATAATAGATCCTTAAAAATGCCTGAAGGATTTATCTCTTCAGATGAATATGAAGAAAAGCTTGCTGAGGAAGAACAGGCAACAATTCAAGAAAAAGCAAGAGAAATGTATACAGAACTCAAGCTTGAGCAACTGCGCAGGCAATTTAGAGTTTCTCAGAAAGAACTTGCAGGAAAAATGCAGATAACACAGTCTCAAGTTTCAAAAATTGAAAATAATCAAAATTTAGAAATAAGGACATTAAGACGATTTCTCAACAATTTAGGGCTTGAGATGGTCATTTATGCAAAAAAAGAAGATGGGGCCTTGATACCGATAACAAAACATAAATAGGATCAAGGAAGGCTGTAAACATTTGAAAAGAGCGGCGAGGAACTTGCCGCGGGAAGTGCGGTTTGAAAAACCGCGAGAAAAGTCGGCGGAGCCGACGGGAAGGGTTGTAAAGGGCAGGGGCGAGGAATTCGCGTCCTACGGCTGTTGGAGAATTGCGGCCAAAAATGCGGGCAAGCATAGGCAAGCGGTTGGCAAGCAGTCGTAAAAATCGGCTGAGCGGGTTGCTGAGCAATAGCTAAGCGGTCGCTAAGCAGTTGTAAAATCTAAAAACCTTTAAACCGAAGCCGCTGGATCCCGATTTAAGCACTTGGGGATACGAGTGTCTCTGAACTTAGTATTTCACCGGCTTTTCAAAACCTAACCAAAAGACGCTGGATTCCCGATCTCAAAGCGCATTCGAAATAGTTCGAATGCTAAGGAGTTTTTAGATGTTTCCTTAACAGGAAACGGCATTCTCCTGATCAGAGGGGAAGCGTCCGGAAACGACAGAGAGTTAGGCTAATGGCAGAAACAACGGTAATTTTGAGCCTCCGCGGCCTTTGGCCGCAATTCTCCGCGATGCGAAGCGAGCGAATTCTCCAGCAACCGAAGACCGCGAATTCTTCGCAGCCCAAAGGCTGCAAATTCCCCGACCCTGGCCCATGTGCCCTCACAACCGTTTGACTATCGTTTATCCGCCCTTAAACTGCTTAACTATCACTTCACGCCACCTTATTCGCAGCTTCACAATTGTATATGCAGTCTCACCTGACTTGTCACACCGGACAATAATACGTCAGCTGGCCCCGCCTGTCAAAGAGCCAGCCGGGCAAACTTATCCAGCATTTTGGCATTGTCCCTCATGTATTCGGCAGCTTTGCCTTTGGCATGTTTTATGTCTTTCTTCAGCTGATGGACAAGAGCATCTGCACCGGCAAATTTCATCTCTTCCCTGTTTCTGGAAATGATGTGAAGAGTTATCGTCTTCTCGTAAAGATCACCTTCAAAACCCACGATATGAGCTTCGCAGTGAAGGCCCCTTGCTGCTTCAAAAGTCGGGTTATATCCGATGTTCAGTGCAATGGGATACCAAAAGCCGTTTATATGTGAAAAACCGGCATAGCTGCCTCTTGCAGGATATATCTTGTTTGGCCTGAGTGAGAGGTTAGCAGTCGGAAAACCCAGCACCCTTCCCCTGCCGTCACCCTTTATGACTTTGCTTTGGATCATAAAGGGGTAGCCGAGCATTTCACACGCAGCCTCTACCTGTCCTCTCAATATAGCCTCCCGCACTGTCGTGCTGCTTACGATCCCGCCGTTCAGCCTGTAAGATCCTATCACGTCAAGGCTCCAGCCACGTTCTTCACATAATCCGGACAGCATCTCCGGGGTGCCTATCCTGGCTCTTCCAAACCGGAAGTTTTCTCCTATGACAAGCCCGTCTATCGGGACCCTCTTTGAGATGTGATCTAAAAAGTCCGCCGGAAGCATGTCTGCCAGTGTTATGTTGAATGGGATCTTGTCCACGACAGGAATATCAAGATACCTGATCAGCATTTCCCTCTCTTCGGGGGTAAAGAGAAGTTTGAATGAATCTTTATTAAAAAGCAGCTGCGGGTGTCCCTCAAAGGTAATGACTCCCCATTCCCTGCCAGACTTTATCGCACGCTCTCTAGCGGTCTCAAGCAGACGCTGATGACCGAGGTGAAATCCATCAAAGGCTCCTAGTGCAAAAATCATTTCAATTACTCCTGTCGCTGATTATGTTTACTGCAGGCAAAAGATCGTATGATCTGCAGTTGTCCCTGAATCTGCATATTGAAAATATCTTTCCGGACCTTACTACGACCTCTCCCGCTGTCGTCGACCATCGGGCAAAATTCTCCCTTTTAAGTTTCTGCAGTGGGACGTTAAGTCCGTTTATGAGCCTATCCGCCTCTTCCTCGCCGCAGAGGTATGTGGCAGCAGCCGGAGAAAGGCTTTCGACCCGGAGAAGATTATCTGTAATTTCTTCCCTTGCTCTCTCCTCAAGTGAGGCTGCATCGATCGCACCATCGACTTTAAATGGCCCGCAGCTCACCCTCTTAAGTTCACATACATGAGCTCCGCATCCAAGCATCCGTCCAAGGTCCCTTACGAAGCTTCTGATGTATGTTCCTTTCCTGCAGCTTATCCTGAATGAGACTCTGCCCTCTTCGGAGATCTCTCCCGTCCTGACAATGGAGCAAAAAAAGACCGGCTTCTTCTCAGTTTTTACCTCATGACCTTCCCTTGCAAGCTCATGTGCCCTGCGTCCATCGATGTGGACAGCTGATACATCCGGAGGGGCTTGCATCCTCCATCCCATGAAGGATGCGAGAACCAGGTCGATATCCTTTTCCTTTATTTGTCTCCATTCATCCCGTCTGATCACTTCGCCGGAAGCATCATCCGTCGATGTCTCGACACCCAGGGATGCTGTCGTCTCATAGCACTTGGGCATGTCCATTACGAAACTGCTGAGCCTGGTAGCTGCCCCTACAAGGATAATAAGAAGGCCGGAGGCCGTGGAATCGAGGGTTCCTCCGTGTCCTACTTTGGTCTTCCTGCCAAGCTTATTGCGCACCAACTCGACACATTTAGTGCTGCGCATATCTACCGGCTTACTTAGCAGCAAAAGTCCTGTCATGTATATATTTCTCCGCCTCTGACTTCACAGAGTCTATGACATCACAAAAGTTGCCCTCGATTTTAGCTCCTGCTGCCTGAAGATGGCCGCCGCCGCCGAATGCGGAGGCAATATCCCTGGCTGAGTAGGGCGCCTTTGTCCTAATGCTGACCTTGTTCTCTCCGTTAACTTCTGTCAGGAAGAGCGCCACCCTGACACCGGTGATCCGAAGCAGGACGTTGACCAGTCCGTCAACGGCGCTTGAGTCTGCTCCGGCGGAGGTGAAATCTTCCTTCCTCAGCCAAAAGAGAGCTCCACTGCCGTTGGAAAAGATCTCGGTCCTCGTGTAGGCGACTCCCCAGAGCTTAAGTATCTCGGGAGTCATGTTTTCGTTGACATACTCGTCAATGATCGCAGGCTCTACTCCAGCCTCCAGGAGCCTTGCCGCACAGAGGTGGCTTCTGGCCGTTGTCGTCCCAAACCTGAAATTGCCGTTGTCGGTGGAAAGACCTGTGTAAAGACAAATGGCCTCACGCTTTTCGATCCCCCACCCACCTTCGGTGAGCAGATCGGTTATTATCTCGGCTGAAGCCGACGCATCAGGATCGACCAGGTTGAGTCTGCAGTAGAGATGATTGTCTCCGTGATGATCGATATTTATACTGTCGGCATATGAAAGGACCTCTTTCAGACCGGGCATGCTCCTCGCAGCAGTGCTTGTATCGACACAGATAAGCAGGGCATCCTTCACATCATCTCCCCTGATCTCTTTACAGCATTCGAAATCGTTGTAATAAGGAAGGAACCAATACCTTGAAGGTAAGGGATCCCTGCCCATTATACGTACGTTTTTCCCAAGCCTCTTTCCAAGCGAATAGAGCGCCAGCCCACAGCCGATAGTATCTCCATCAGGGTTCTCATGACAAAGGATCACCCATTTCTCGCCGGAGTCAAACTTTTCAATTATTTCTCTCATTGCTGCCTTACCCATTATCAGTTGTCTCCCGGTGGCTTTTTTCTGCTTCCATCGCGGCGACCCTGTCAAGCAGCTCGTCCATCGCTCTGGCCTTGGCTTCGGAATCATCATACAGGAAGTGAAATTCCGGTATCGTGCGAAGGTGCATCTCCCTGCCAAGCATAGATCTGATCTGTCCGGCAACGGAGTCAAGGGCATTCTGTATTTCTACGCGTCGGGAGGTGTCGATAAGGGTGTAAAAGACCTTTGCATAGCTTAGATCCTTTGACGTATTAACCTTTGTGAGGATGGCTTCACTGACGCCCTCTTTCTTTATGCGGCTCTGGAGCATCTCCGATATCGCCCTCAGAAACTCCTTGTTTATACGGTCTATCCTATAAGTCACCATAGGCGAAAACCTCCCAGTCAAAACGTACCGTCTCAAACTCTCCCTCCCCTTCCTTCCTTGCGAGAAAGCTCTCCAGATTCCTGAGCCTCTCTTCAAGTTCGGAAGGGGAAGACCCGGCTCCGGCAAAGCCGAGTTCTGCATCCTGCCATTTATCTGCAGGTCCCAGGTCGGAGCAAGAAAGGCTGAAACGGATCCGCACGCCGTCCACTATCGAGCGGACGATATGCCTCCGTTCCTTGAGGCTTCCCGCATAGGGCAGCCTCAGTGAACACTTGGCGACTCCTATCCAGAAAGGCATGTTTGTACCTTAGTCGAGAGTCTTCTTTTCCTTGACTATCTCGTAAGCTTCGATCACGTCGCCTACACGGAAGTCCTGGAACCTGTCAAAACTGAGTCCGCATTCATTGCCTGCGCGGATCTCCCTGACGTCATCCTTGAAGTGCTTGAGGCTTGAAAGCTCGCCGTTCCAGAAGACAACTCCGTCGCGTATCAGACGAACCTTAGCGCTCCTCTTGAGAAGGCCCTCCATGACACGGCATCCCGCTATATTGCCGACCTTAGGCACCCTGAACATCTCCCTTATCTCTGCGGTCCCAAGTGTGTTCTCGCGCAGTTCGGGCGCAAGCATACCTTCCATGGCGGCATGGACATCGTCCAGCATGTCATAGATGACCTGGTAGAGGCGTATCTGGATCCCTTCAGCTTCGGCGATCTTCTTAGCGTTGCTGTCCGGCCTTACATTGAAACCCACTATTATCGCGTTTGAAGCTGATGCGAGCATGACATCGGATTCCGAGATCCTTCCGACACCTTCATGAACAATATTTACAGTGACAGCTTCGGTGTTCATCTTCATGAGCGAAGAGTGGAACGCCTCAAGCGATCCCTGTACGTCTGTCTTCAGGACTATGCGCAGCTGAGGGACCTCTTCTGTCTGCATCTTTTCGTAGAGTTCCTCAAGGGTCAGACGCTTTGACTTGCCCTGGTCCTGCTCCCTTCTCTCAAGCTCATAGTGTGACATTATGTCGCGCGCTTCACGCTCGGATCCTATGACCGAGAACTTTTCTCCGGGCTGGGGCACGTTCTCAAGTCCGAGGATCTCAACGGGCATGCTTGGCCCCGCGCTGTCAACGTTACGTCCGGAGTCGTCGATCATTGCCCTGATCTTTCCCCAGGCTGTATCGGTGTGTATTATGTTCCCGCGGCGAAGCGTCCCGTTCTGTACTATGACAGTAGCTACCGGACCCTTTCCCTTGTCAAGGTTGGCTTCGATTACGGTCCCTTCGGGTGCCGCGTTCGGATCTGCCTTCAGTTCCTGCATTTCGGCGACCAGTATCACCATCTCAAGCAGCTGGTCTACGTTTACACCCGTTTTCGCAGCGACGTCCACCATGATCGTGTCCCCGCCCCACTCCTCAGGGACGAGTCCGTAATCGGAAAGCTGCTGGCGTACCCTCTCGGGCTTGGCTGCGGGTTTGTCTACCTTGTTGACAGCGACAACGATGGGAACTCCGGCCGCTTTGGCATGGTTCATGGCTTCTATGGTCTGGGGCATGATGCCGTCGTCCGCAGCGACTACAAGAATAGCGATATCAGTCACTTGTGCTCCTCTGGCGCGCATCGAGGTAAAGGCCTCATGGCCCGGTGTGTCAAGAAATACCAGGGTGTTTCCTTCATAATTTACCCTTGAGGCGCCTATGTGCTGCGTTATCCCGCCTGCTTCCTTCTCTGTCACTCTTGTCTTCCTTATGTAGTCCAGAAGTGTCGTCTTACCGTGGTCAACATGGCCCATGACAGTTATTATGGGAGGCCTGAAGGGCAGGTCGGAGGGGTCTTTGGCAACAGCTTCCTTCCCCTTTTTGATCCCTTTCTTGGCTGAAAGAGGCTTCTCTTCTTTCTTTACTTCCTTAGGTCCATGCCTCTCTTCAACGGCCTCTTGTCTTTCCAGCGTTCCGAATACGAAGTGCTTCTCGAAGCCTTTTCCAAGGATCTCAAGTATCTTCTCGTCTGCAGCAACTGTTGCAGGCACCATAAGTCCCTCTGACATCAGTATCCTGACCGCGCTTCCCGGCTTTTCACCGATGCTCGCGGCAACATCCGATACAGAGGCGCCTTCTTCGATCCTCACCACCGGATATGTAGTTATGGCCTCTACCGCTTTCTTTTCTTCCTCTTCTTTCCTTCTTTTGAGTTCCTCTTCGACCAGCTGGTAAACTTCCTCGTCGATCGAACTCATATGCGATTTGATGCTGACCCCTATCTCTGTAAGCAGGTCCACCATCTCCGTGTTGCTCATCTCAAACATTTTCGCGAGATTATATACTCTTATTTTGCTCATCGGCATCACTCCTGTCATAAATTGCCAAAACTTTTTTAGCCAGTCCGCCCTGAGGAAGTGCGACGACCTGTGCTGATCCTACCCCGAGATGTGATCCCAGGGCGGTCCTATCCGTATCATCCAATTTGAGCAGAACTGCTTCTCCGCGCTCCACCTTTGGCTTCAGTGAACGCAGAACACTTGCTGAACAGTCAGATGTAACTATGACTACCAGCTTTTCATTGTGTCTGCCGGCGGCAAATACATGATCCTGTCCTATCAGAAGGATCCCTGCTCTTCTGGAAAGCCCCAGTATATTCATCAGTTCCTCATTTTTTGACTGAGACATCTCAGGCCTCCCCATCTTCCCCGGCACAAAGCGCCAGCAGGCTGTCATATACATCTTCGCTGACCTCTGTCCTGAGGGCCCTCGAAAGGGCCTTTTTTTTCTTAGCGAGCACCACACAATCGCTGCACCTGCACAAATAAGCTCCGCGGCCATTCGCCTTCCCCGTGGAGTCATACTGAACTTCGCCCTCTGGAGTCCTTATGATCCTCATAAGTTCCCGCTTGGGAGACTCTTCGCCGCATCCTACGCAGGTGCGGGGACGCTTTCTCTTATCAGTCCTGCGTTCCTCACCCGCCATGGTCCTCTATCCTTCGTCTTCCTGATCCTCGATGACGCTGCTAAGATCCTCGAAAAGATCTTTCATCGTCGGAAGCTTTTCATCTTCTTTGACCTTGATGTCTATCTTCCAGCCGGTAAGCCGCGCCGCAAGCCTGACGTTCTGTCCGGCCTTCCCTATGGCCAGAGAGAGCTGGTCGGAACGGACATAGACAAGTACAGAGCGGTCCTGGTCGAGCAGAGGTTCTATCTTAAGCACCTTCGCGGGAGAGAGGGAATTCCTGATATATGTAAGGATATCCTGGCTCCAGACGATGATGTCTATCCTTTCTCCGTGCAGTTCGTTGCTGATCGACTTGATGCGGGCTCCTTGCTTGCCCACGCAGGCACCCAGCGGTTCGACGTTCGCATCAAGGCTCGCCACGGCAATTTTGGCGCGGGTCCCTGCCTCCCTGACTATGTTGCGGATCTCGACCACGCCGTCCTGTATCTCCGGCACTTCAAGTTCAAGCAACTTGTGAAGGAGCTTGGGATGGGTCCTCGAAACGATTATACGCGGGCCCCTCGTGGTCTGTCTTACGTCAAGCAGATAGAACTTCATCCTTGAGCCGGGAAGGCATTTCTCTCCGATAATCCGCTCTTCCTTGGGCATTATAGCTTCAGTCTTCTCGTTGAGACGGACAAGGATCTGATCACCTTCAGCCTTGAATATCGTCCCTGTGATTATGTTGCCGATCTTGTCCGAGAACTGCTCGTAGATCACCTGGCGTTCTGCATCCTTCAACCTTTGTATGATCACCTGCCGGGCAGTCTGTGCAGCGATACGGCCAAAGTCTTCCGGAAATACTTCCTTCCTTATAACATCGCCGACCTCTACGTCGTCGTTTCCCCTCCGTTTTGCCTCGGCTATGGATATCTCCGATTCATCGGACGTCTCACCGTCTACGACCATCCTCACCTCATAAAGGGTGAAATCGCCGCTCTCAAGGTCGATGTGGACCTCCGCCGTCTGATTCCCGCCCTTGTACTTCTTATAAGCAGATACCATTGCGGCCTCAAGGCTTGCTACAATGATCTCTTCTGAAAGCCCCTTCTCTTCCTCTATCTGCTTAAGCACTTTCCTGATGTCTTTCCCAAGCTGCATCTATTTAGACTCCTCTCATGAATTATTCCGTCGCGCTAATTCTTTTTTGTAAGAAGCAGGCTTATTTAAGGCTCCTACTTTTTCTTTATCTTTTTGAAAGTCTTTTTCTGCCCCTTTTCCTCTTTATATACGAGCTTCCCCTTTTTTATGTCAGAAAATGGCACCAAACTCTCTCCGTCTGCTGAAAGAAGATGGACTCTGCTCTCTTCATCAACGCCGTTTATGATCCCCGAAACCTTTTTGCCGCCCTTCAGCAAGATCTGAGCTTCTCTGCCTGAAAAAGCCCTGTAGTCCTCCAAAGTGAAAAGGGGCCTTTCGATACCGGGTGAACTGACTTCAAGGTAATATCTCTCCGGAAGGTAACTTTCCATTCCGTCAAGATAAACGTTGACCTCCCTGGCGACCGCCTCGCAGTCCGAAAGGTTGACTCCTCCGGGAAGGTCTACATAGATGCGGAGGATCTTCATCTCGTCCTCGGTCACGTTCTCAAGCCCGACACAGTCGTAACCCAGCGACTCGATCCGTTCTCTCAGTCCGCTGTAAATGTCGTTGAGGCTGAACTTTTCCATCAGGCACCCCCCTTAAAGCAAGAAGAGTGGGCACGACCCACTCTTCCAGAACTTGCCCCTGAATTAGTATATAAATTGTAGCATTAATCCCCAAAAAAGCAA